>WTJX01000474.1 GCA_011524675.1 Cytophagales bacterium | reverse complement strand
CTAAGGTTTTGTGCTTAGTCAAGGCTTTCAAAATTTTAAAACCGCAGTTTACTGAGTGTAAATGAGGAATTTTAAATTTTGTGTAACGCTGAATAAGTGCAAAAGATGGTTTTGCAAAGCTTTCGTATAATACAAAACTACCTTTAAAATAGTCTACAACTTATGAAAGGTTGACCAAAGATTATCCTCCCCTCCATTATTAAACTGTTACTATCTAATAGCCAAAGGCACATTAGAATCAAAACGTGCTTTGTCGAATGCTTACATTCAGTAGTATAGTTTTCTTCTAAGAGTATAAATGAGCTCTCAGAAGAAAGGTTTGACAAGCTGTGTAATAGATTTTAAAAGATTTACATTATAAGTGAATCTAAGATACTTTAAATTACGTAAAGGAAAAACTTATGAGTTATAGAAGAATTATTAGAACTATTTTTACAATTTCATTTCTTTTCAATATAAGCAGTGATTTATTTTCAACATCATTTTATGTATCACCCCAAGGGAGTGATTCCAATTCAGGTACTGAATCGTCCCCCTTCAAGACGATTGAAAAAGCAAAAATAACTGTCAGACAAGTCAATGATAATATGACAGAAGATATTACTGTTTACCTAAAAGAAGGTACTTACAGTATAGAAAACACACTACTATTCACAGAGGAAGATGGTGGCACTAATGGATATACCATTCACTATCAAGCCTACGCTGACGATGAAGTTATTGTGAGTGGTGGAAGAGAGATAGAAACATGGAGTCAATATGACGGAAATATTTATGTTGCAGACCTCACGTTAGATCACAAATTAAGACAGCTATATGTAGATGGCAAACGATGCTATATGGCAAAAGGAGACAATGTAGGGCATAGCGATGGTGAACCTTGGGGTACATTTACCATCAGCGGTACAGAATCATGGGCATTGGGTGCTGGTAGCGCGTATGACGGCGCTAGTTTTGACAACACTTTCCTTGCTAGCTATAACAATCCAAACTTAGTAGAACTTAGTAGCCATTCTGGTTTTGCTCATCATACCGTAGGAATAAGAGAAATCAGTGAAGAAGGAGATCAAATGATCGCTAAGTTTCAACAACCTATGGGAGCGATTGCCGCTACCACACCCGAAGCTTGGGGATGTGGTTTTTACAAAAACCTGTATGGTCCGGAGCGTAAATTCCATTTTCAAAACGCATTTGAACTATTGGATGAAGAGGGTGAGTTTTATTTTGATGTACCTAACCAAAAACTTTATTACTATAAAAGAGAATCTGAGGATATGAATACCGCAGAAGTAATCGCTCCTATTGCAGAAGGTTTGATAAGCATCAAGGGAAACTCGTTGACAGAAAGAGTGCAAAATATTAGTTTTAGTAATATCTCTTTTCTATATGACCACTTCCCTTTGATGGAGGTTGACGGATCGTATGGGGCTTCAACAGTACAATCTGTTGCTCTCCAAACAAAGTTTCATCCTGGGGGAAATTGGCATGAGACGACCTATACTAACCTTAGTACTCAAGATGCTGCCATAGAAGTAGAAAATGCTGCCTATATAAGCTTCAATGAAAATAAGTTTAAATTTTTGGGGGCAATGGGAATCAATTTTGGAAACGATGTATCAGAATCAACTATTACATGTAGTGAATTTTATGACATCGGTAGTTCTGCCATCAACGTTGGAGATGCTCACAATACATACATAGGTGATGGAGATATAGATGTAAGCAAAGAAGGTGTCCCTACCAACAACCTTATCATGAACAATCATATTTCATATACAGGTCAAGAGTACATTGCTTCTCCTAGTATCTCTGTGTTTTGGACAGAAAACTGCCAAATCATATCTAATAAAATAGAAGAAGTTCCTGCTTGTGCTATCAGTTTAGGATGGGGATGGGTTGACTATACCGAATTTGGTTCGTATACCCCTTCTACGATCTCAAAAAACAATAAAATCAATAACAATATTGTCCATCGCACAGACCTAATTTTGCATGATGCAGCTGCTATATATACATTAGGGGCACAACCGGGGAGTGAAATAATAGGGAATCATATCTCTGATGTAGTAAACCCTACAGCAGGGAATGCAATCTACCTTGATCAAGGTACTTCGGGAATGACCATCGAAGAAAATGTCTGTGAAAGGTTTGCAGGAAAATGGTTTTATGTATGGGGAAGAGGGGCTAGAGTTGCTGACATCACATTACAAAATAATTATGCTGATAGGTTTACAGATTATGGCATCAACAATCTATGGACTTCTACTGTGTCAAATAATTTTACTACAAAAACTGATGATGTTACTGCTTGGATTGGAAATGCAGGCATTGCAATAGAATGTAATCTATACGAAGAAGTAGTAGAGGTATTCACTGACACAATTGTAAATTTTGATAATATTACCGCAAGCTTCCCTGGTCGTTATGGTTGTGAAGAACCTATAGCCGTTGCCAACCCTTTTAAAGATAATGTAAATAGTTCTGATTATGTAGGGAAATATGTTCTTACAGATGGTAATGGAGGTACTGCTGACAGAACTGGAGCTTGGACAGATACTTGGCCTAGCGCTATACCTTTTTCTTCTAGTGAATACCCATATTTAAAAATAAAAATTTACACAAGTGAACCTATAACCATTGCACCAGACTTATCTGGTGAAAACAATGCTGCTAGAGAGTATGTGTTTCAAAACGATGAAGACTTAAACAAATGGGTAGAACTATGCTTTGATTATAGTGTTGGAAGCCCTATAGCCTCTGAAACAATAACAAATTTTGTATTAAGAACATTTGGTGGTGTTGATGGGCAAGTATTCTATTTTGATGACGTAGTAAAAAGCAAAACAAATGACCCTATTAGTTCAACAAATAATGACCATTTGACAGCTTATAATTTAAAAATTCACCCTAACCCTAGTAATGGTATTTTTAATATTAACCTACTTGAAGAAACAGAAGTTAATGTTTATAGTATGGATATGAAGGTGATTTACAACTCAAGAGTAAAAGAAGGACAACTCAACTTAGAAAACTTGAGAAAAGGCATCTATTTTATTCAATTTAATAATCATATAGAAAAGGTGATCATTAATTAACCCCTTTCTGTATGTATTGGTAAAGTACCTCATGTCCTTATACATTTTTAGAAGGCTTTGCATAACTAAGGTTTTGTGCTTAGTCGAGGATTTTAAAATTTTGTATAACGCTGAAAAAGTACAAAAGGTGGTTTTGCAAAGCCTTCTTTTAACTTTTATCCATGGGATGATACTAGCAAATGTCACCCCATGGATCATCGTACTATTAGTACTTTTTTCTCTATCAATTTTTCAGCAAGCACTAAATAGTCAGTTAAATAATGAACTTTATGCTTTTTTATTCCTATATGTATTCATAGGGAAAACTGTCCTAAACAGGTTGTATTGCTACGAGTCTTTACGTAGCTAAGATTTTATTAAAGCCTTGCAAATCTTTTTTATACATTTTTTCAAATAGCTTAATGATTAAGTAACAAAAAGTGTTCTTTTTCCGTTTTAAATAAATTTGATAATGATTATATATATAATTAAAATTTAGTATATTTATATTGTTTTAATTACAATAACTTTTTTTTTTAAATTGATCCTTATGTTCCAGCTTTTACGCCTTAAACTTTACTTTTTATTTTTTCTATTCACTTCTCTGAGTCTCTATGGGCAAAAGCATGTAGAACTGACCTTAAGTGTAACGGATTCTTCATCCTCGGATATATCTAATTATCTATCAAATACAGCCTCTCCATCGAATACACTTAATGACTCGTTTGATTATATACCTAGTGATCCTACCTCAGCTACTCCTGTACTTAGCTATACAACTACAGATGCGCTTCACTTTAAGGATATGACGGATGCATGGGTAGAATATAGCTTGAATACACCAACCGC
>WTJX01000628.1 GCA_011524675.1 Cytophagales bacterium | reverse complement strand
CGCCACTTTCGTGGAATAAAATCCAGCTTTCACGTCCCTATGTCCCTTCGTCTTTATGTCTGTAAGTCTTATAGTCTCAAAATCTTAAAATCTCATTATCTAAAACTGATACAATTCTTCCCATATATCATTTCGTATAAAGACAATCATAGACACCTCATGTCTAAGCCCTTGAAAGGTAGGTTGATGCGAATTGGCTAAGTGTTGTAGTAGCTTATCTTTCATAGCAGGCATAACTATGACCAAAGGAGCCTTATCCACTTTTTCGGGTATTTCCGAAGTATAATGCACAGCATGTATTTTTTTTAGGTACCAAGGCAAAGGCCAGTAGTCATTTCCTATCACATAGCTTTCACCTTCAAAAGCCTTAGTATTCGTTAGTTCATCTAAACCTTGAGACCAAGAAATAATGCTTTTAGAGCTTGGAACATAAGCATAAGGGTTACGGTGGTCAGAGTGAAAGCGCGTAAGCATACGGTAGCATTGTTGTATATGTCCTAAGCTTATGATAAGTATCAACCCTATCGCTATAGCCAATTTTATATTTTTAGCATTGAAGAGATTGATATTTGAATTAGTGTTTTTATCATTCCCTTCTGAGCCAAGAGCTATTGTTGAAGTTGTTTTTTCGCTCACGCTAAGTGAGTTCATCCATGTGGCTATAGAAACTCCTGCGAATAAGATCAAGCACGTCCAAGGGATAAGCACCAACCAAGGTACTTTATAAGAAAGCAATGAATATACAATAAAGTGAATGCCTCCAGTAAGTAAAAAGAAAGACGCTACTTTACTTTTCTTCTTTTGAAAAGTGTAACTAAGTATTCCAAGTAAGAAAATGCTTCCTTCCCACCAAAAAAGCTTGCCGTAAGAGCTAGGAAGAAATAACAGCTTAATGTAATAATCAAAAGCTTTGTCGTGCCCTGCGGTAGTTTTGTACGACCAAAAGGCTTTGAAAAAATCAAAGAACCCCTTAGGATGCTCAAAGAAGGCTGTGTAAAACAGCGCTATCGTAAAGAAAGAAACAAAAAAAGCAGTCAGTATTTTTAGTATGTTATTTTTCAAAAAAGAAAGTTTCTCTCTTGACCATAGCAAATAGCTTATCGTCCAGCTAAATAATGTAATAACAAATGTTTCTTTCGTAGAAGCAGCCATGCCTAAGCAAAGCCCTATCAATACAGCCTTGAGGTAGGTAGGTTTTTTAAAAAAATGATAGACGATAGGCAATGCCAAAAATAAGAAGAGACTTAAAACAGATTCATGAATAAAGATTCTATTGTAATATGTGATAAAAGGAGAACAACTAAGAAAAAGAGCACTAATAAGCGCGGCTTTTTTGCCAAGGGTAGGGTAGGAGCATAGTATAAGAAGAATGAGCAACATTCCTGCGCATACATTGACATTTCGTAAGCTTTGTTGGTCGAGCTGAGTCCATGTGTCTTGTTGAGAGAAAAAGGCAGATAGCTTAGCGAAGTAGATGAGCGTAGGCCCATGGAAATGATTAGGATTGTACTGGTAACTCCCTTCTAGTGATTGCCCTACAAAGTGAGCACCAGTAGCTTCATCAGCGTGTAAAGGAAAACTTTCTAGCTGAGACACCCTTACAAAAAATGCAAACAACAAAATAGCTACAGAAAGTAAAAGGTAGGAAATGCTGAGGTTTTGTTTTTTCATGGAGTGGGGTTAAATTATTTGGATAAGGGGTACTAGGTATTACATATTCTTCAATTGATAAGCCTTTTTTATTTTTAAAAAATCAAGAGGTATCCTAAAAAGGTCTTGGAAGTTGATTTTTGATCCTTTGTGGTGATACCATGATTTTAGTGGCATTTCAAAGACTATTTTTCTTGTCCTTTCTCTGCCAAAAGTACCAACGATACGTGATAATATTTCTACATCAAATAACCAACGACTTACAAAAGGAGTTTGAAATACTTCTTTGGCTAGGGATGTCCTCATGAGTTTAGCACCACATTGAGTGTCATAGGTATTCAATTGTAAGTGAAAAGAATCAATGAAGGTGGCGACTCCTCTGCCAAGATAGTGTCTTAGCTTATCTCTAACAATTGTATTTCCTAGTTTGGCAATTCTTGATCCCATTACATATGCAAGTTCTTTTTCTGTTTCCAAGAGCTGGTACATACGCTCAGATTCCTGTAAGGAGGTAGAAAGGTCTGCGTCAAAATAACCTACGTATTCATATGGGAGCGTAAGCGCATGTAGTATTGCTAGTCTTACAGCTTCTGCTTTGCCTACATTGGTTCTTAGGTCTAGTAATGCTGCGTTCTCATGGGTAGCGCAAATGTGTTGTAGGGTTTCTAGCGTTTGGTCGGTACTACCGTCGTTGACAAATAATAAATTAACGTAAGTAGTATTGTTTAAAAAATGAAGGAAGCTTTCGGTCGCTAGCCTTTTAGCTTCGTTGTAGCAAGGAATGATAAGACACACATGGTTCGGATGGTCTATTGTCATAGAGGAGAAATGAAAACTTCTTGTTGTTGAAAAAGACCTTAGACATAAGAAGTTAAATCCTTATGTCTAAGGTCAAAAATCTATTCTACTAGTTTACACCGTACACCTCTACTTCTATGTAGTTGTTAGCTTCTGTAGCAGAGTTGTTGTTACTATATAGTCTTACATATCTACCTTTGGCTTTTTTAGCATTGACAAGCATACCAAAGTTACTTTCTACATACGGTTTGTCTCCTCCTTTTCCTAGTGAAGCTGAGTTGTCGTAGTCATTGTTAAAGATGGTAGTTACACCAGAAGAAAATTCAGCATCGTCAGATACTTGGATGATTACATCGTGGTATGCTCTATCTTGTGAGTGGTAGTGCCATACCCATACAGCTTCTAGAGTAGAAGACTTTTCTAAGTCTATTTGTACCCATTGCAAACCATCCAATAGCTCTACAAAGTAACCTTCTCCAGCTTCTTTTTCACCATCAGTAATAAGGCTCAACTCTCCAATGATAGGAAAATCATCACTAGAAGTTACTGTCTTTCCTTTTGACAATAATTTGGTGTTTGTAGGTACTTGTATAGAAGGCGCTTTTAGCGGTTTTGCTTTTAGGTTAGGCACTTTGATTGGTGCGGGTGTTCCTACTACTGATACAGGAGGGATAGAAGTAGTTAGTTTTTTAAGCTTTACTTCTGCTTCCTCTTGTTTTGGTTCTTCTTTAGTTTCTGTTACTGTTTTACTTGGTTCTTCCTCTTTTACTTTTACCTCTTCCTTTACCTCTGTATTTTCTGCTGTTACTTCTGTTTCTACAGTAGGAGTTTCTTCTGCTACATTCTTTTCTTCAACGATAGTTGTCTCAGTGCTTTCGCTTTGTGCAGGAGTGTCAGGTGTAGCTTCAGGTGAACCACCACCACAGCTTGATAATAAGATGCTTGAAAATAAAAAAATAGAAAATATTGCTTTGTTAGTTCTCATGTGTTTTTGTACGTTTTTAAGTTATTTGTTTAAGTGTTTATGTATTCGAATTAAAAAAGCTTTAGGTCATGAATTATACTCAACTTTTGACCAAAGCCTTCTTATATTTAATGTTATACGCTCAAATGTGACTCATCAAAAATGATGGTTGACTTTGTTTCAGCAGCTTCATTTACCCAGTAAATAGGAGCTTCTGACTCAAAAGCATGTCTAGCGTCGCAATTTAGTGTTTCTTTCCCTCTTACGGAAGCAAAAAAGTTTTCTAAATGAGGTTGATGCGGTGGTTTGTTGAGTCCACCAGGTAAAGCATACTTCTCAGGAGCAGCAGAAGCATATGATGCAATCACATCAGATCCACCACCAGCACTTGTATCTTTTACTTTTTTCAAATATCCTTTTTGTACAAGACTATCCCAGCTTTTGGCGGTTGACTCTCTGTAAATATTGGTAAAGGCAGATCTCTCAGATATGTCGATAGTACCTTCTGTTCC
>WTJX01000582.1:1800-3927 GCA_011524675.1 Cytophagales bacterium | reverse complement strand
TTACTATAAATCCTGAGAAAGCCTTAGGTAAACTAAGCTTTTCAACACTTACTCTAAATCTTTACTCCATACAATTTCTTATCTCTTAGCTTGATTTACTTTTACCGTTTTTATTGAAGAGATAATTATAGCCAATATCTCGTTATATTCCTTTATTAGAAAAACTATCTCATCATCATGGATTTGAAATACTTCTTTGATTAATTCTAAAAAATAAATTGTCTCATCCGATTCTTCTTCTACTATTTTCAATTTATTAATAAAATCCTTTGTTGATTTTGCTAAACAAGCGGCTCTATAGTTCGCTCCTACAGAACTAGATGACCTAATAACTTGACTAGAGTAAGCATAAGAAGCTACATTCCTAGGCAATTTAGCACAAAGCCTTGCGACCCTTACCGCAGCTTGCTTTGTCCTTTGTTTTATTTGTTCTTTCATAGCACAAAAAATCCATCAATAGTAAATTGTAAATTGGATCAATAGTAAATCTAAATTATGTGTCATAATTTAAAACAGGAGCAAGCCACTTCTCTACCTTTTCTATTTCCATCTCTTTGCGTTGTGCATATACTTCTACTTGATCTTTGGCTATCTTTCCTAATCCAAAGTATTTACTTTCTGGATGCCCTATATAAAAACCACTCACAGAAGATGCAGGGTACATGGCATTGCTATCTGTCAGATAAATCCCTGTATTTTTTTCTGCATGTATCAACTCAAATAAAGGAGGCTTCTCGGTATGGTCTGGACAGGCTGGATATCCTGGTGCAGGACGAATACCTTGATACTTTTCTGAAATCAGTTCTTCATTAGAAAAGATTTCCGCAGCATCATACCCCCAAAACTCTTTACGTACACGTTCGTGCATCAATTCTGCAAAAGCTTCTGCTAGACGGTCAGCCACCGCTTTGAGCATGATGCTGTTGTAGTCGTCATGCTCTCTTTCAAACTCTTCTAACAATGGTTCTATGCCTATCCCTGTAGTAACAGCAAAAAAGCCCATATAGTCAGCTACGCCACTGTCTTTAGGCGCGATAAAGTCTGCTAAAGAAAGGTTAGGCAAGCCACTTCCCTTTTGCCCCTGTTGGCGCAAGAAATGAAACTTTTTGATTACCTTTTCCCTGCTATCGTCAGCATATATTTCTACCGTATCGTCCTCCACAGAATTGGCAGGGTATAAGCCAATAACAGCATTTGAGATTAACTTTTTGTCTTCAATCAACCAGTCCAACATTTTGTTAGCATCTTCAAAAAGCTTTTTCGCTTCTTTGCCTATGATCTGGTTTTCAAATATCTTAGGGTATTTCCCTTTGAGCTGCCATGTAGAGAAGAATGGAGTCCAATCGATATACTTGCGTATCTCTTCATTAGGAAACTCTGTAAAAGCTATCTCTCCATTAAGTGCAGGCTTAGTGGCTTGGTAGTTTGCCCAGTCTGCTTGAAACTTATTTTTCCTTGCCTGCTCATAGGAGATATAACGTTTTGTTTCTTTTCTGCTAGCATACTGCTCTCTTATATCGGCATACGCCTTCTTTTTGGCAGCTGCAAAAGCGTCTCCATCTTCACCCAAAAGGCTACTAGAAACAGGTACAGACTTGGAAGCATCCAAGACATGAAAAACAGGTCCTGAATACTGGGTGTCTATCTTTACTGCGGTATGAATTTGTGAGGTAGTAGCACCGCCAATGAGTAGCGGTATCTTCATGCCTCTTTTTTCCATTTCTTTGGCAACATCCACCATTTCGTCAAGGGAAGGAGTAATCAATCCACTTAGACCAATGATGTCCACATTTTCCTCTACCGCCTTATCTAAGATCGCTTCTTTGGGAATCATGACTCCCATGTCTATGATCTCAAAGTTGTTACATGCGAGTACTACGCCTACAATGTTTTTTCCAATATCATGTACGTCACCTTTGACGGTAGCTAACAATATCTTTCCAGCGCTAGCCCCTCCTCCTTTCTTTTCTTGCTCTAAGTAAGGCGTAAGGTATGCTACGGCTTTCTTCATTACCCTAGCACTTTTGACTACTTGTGGCAAGAACATCTTTCCAGCACCAAACAAGTCCCCTACGATGTTCATTCCATCCATCAAAGGCCCTTCTATCAGTTTTAGTGGACTTCCTA
>WTJX01000582.1:0-1700 GCA_011524675.1 Cytophagales bacterium | reverse complement strand
ACGATGTTCATTCCATCCATCAAAGGCCCTTCTATCAGTTTTAGTGGACTTCCTATTTTTTGCCTTGCCTCTTCGGTATCTTCATCTATAAACTCAACTAGCCCTTTCACCAAAGCATGAGAAAGGCGTTCTTCTACTGTATTTTTTCGCCAAGCATCATCTTTTACTTGCTCTTTGCCTGTCCCTTTTACCGACTCTGCAAAATCGAGCAGTCGCTCAGTGGCATCGTCTCTCCTATCGAGCAATACATCTTCTATTCTCTCTAATAAGTCTTTGGGAATATCATCATATACTTCTAACATAGCAGGGTTAACGATTCCCATATCCATTCCCTCTCTGATGGCATGATAGAGAAATGCTGAATGCATGGCTTCCCTCATGACATTATTTCCTCTAAACGAAAAAGAAACATTACTCACTCCACCACTTACGTGGGCACACGGTAAATTTTCCCTTACCCAGCGTGTAGCACGAAAAAAGTCTAAGGCATTGAGCCTATGCTCTTCTATACCCGTAGCTACGGGAAATATGTTCAAATCAAAAATAATATCCTCGGGAGGAAAGTTCACCTTGTCAGAAGTCAAGATATCATAGGAGCGCTGTACGATCTCTATTCTACGATCATAATTGTCTGCTTGCCCTACTTCGTCAAATGCCATCACAATAGCAGCAGCTCCGTAACGCTTGATCTTCTTTGCTTGTTGTATAAATTCTTCTTCTCCCCCTTTGAGACTTATAGAATTTACGACAGACTTTCCCTGTACGCACTGCAAGCCCGCCTCTATGATCTCCCATTTAGAAGAATCTATCATGACAGGAATACGAGCAATATCAGGCTCGGCAGCAATCAAGTTCAAAAAGGTAACCATAGCATGCACACCATCGAGCATACCTTCATCCATATTGACATCTAATATCTGCGCTCCGCCTTCTACCTGTTCTCTAGCAATAGCGATAGCTTCCTCATACTTTTCTTGCTTGATGAGGCGTAAAAACTTCCTCGAACCAGTAACATTAGTACGCTCACCTACATTGATAAAGTTGGTATCTGGACTTACTACCAAAGGCTCTAAACCACTCAAACGCATTGGTGGGTAGGATGCCCATTTGTACTGGTATGTATCTTTATAATCGTTGTTTAATGACATAATTTAGCGATTAGCTTTTAGCTTTTGGCATTTAGCTTTATTTAAGCTTTTAATTTTTGAATAAACACATTTAACATTTTTTGTATTTGATGAATCTCATCAATCAACTTTTTTAAGTTTAACTCATTTAAAAACTTTAAATCAAAAACAATCAAGAGCTGTGTTTCTACTTCGAATGCTGAGCCGATAGCAATTTCCAAAAAACGTCTAAAGTCTTTTTCAGACGACCTTGATGCCCCTTCTGCAATATTTGAAGGTACAGATACAGAAGTCCTTCTTATTTGATTTACTAACCCAAATCTCTCTGTCTCAGGAAAGCGTTGAGTTACCTCATAAATATGTTTCACAAAATCTTTTGACTTATTCCACACATTTATCTCCCTAAAATTTCTCATAAAATAATTAACTACACTAACTATTACATAACATTGCTCTATGTCGTCTCATGACGAACGGCTAAAAGCTTATAAGAAGGCTTTGCAAAACCATCTTTTGCGCTTATTCAGCGTTATACAAAATTTTAAAATCCTCATTTACAATCAGTAAACTGCG
>WTJX01000545.1 GCA_011524675.1 Cytophagales bacterium | reverse complement strand
TTGGGGTGAAAAAACCGAGCCTCAAAGCGATTGCAAAAACACCAGAAATACCTGCTTTGAAATATAAGTCAAGCGCACCAAAGAAGCCTAAAGCATTGAATTATTTATTGACAATAGCCCCTACGCCTTTTTATTGGTTGGGAGCTGAATTGATGGAAATCAAAGGTGAAGAGTTTTCTGCTTACGGTATCAGAAAGAGTGATGGCGGCTTAGCAGTCAAAAGCATTGCAAAAGGTTCACAGTTAGATAAAGAAGGCTTACAAGTTGGTGATGTGATCTTATTGGTAAATAAGAAAGCCGTATTGAATAAAGCCGTATTTGGTAAACTACTGACCGGTGCAAAAGATCATTCTTTGGCCTTGACGATTGTAAGAAATCAAGGAGAAAAAGAAATTAAGCTAGTACCAAGTATAGTACATGAGACGAGTACTTCAAAATCGGCGCAGGCTTTTGATAAGCTTACCACTAATACCAAAAAGGTAAAGCTGTCTTCAAATACTAAAACAGGTAATGAGTCTTTAGAGAGCTTGCTAGATGGTAAACTAAAAGAATCCTATGGTGCTGTATTCTCCAATGGTTTAGAAGATGGTATGTACAAAATGGATTTAGGTAAATCCAAAAAAGTAGGTGCGGTGAATTGTTGGACGTATAGCCTTGGCGGAAGGGGAGAACTAGACTTGATCGTTTATGGTAGTAATCAAAAAGAAAACCCAGGCTGGGACGTGAAGAATGCTAGTAAGTTTACTCCTATAGGATCAATCAATACCAAAGCAAGTGGAAATGAAAAGTTCAATTTAGCATCTTTGACTTCTAAAGAAAACGGTTTAGGTAGCTACAGATGGATTGTATGGAAGTTGACACCTTTGAACGAAAAAGGTGAAAACTCAGCTATTCAAGAGCTATCTGTAGAGTTTGCAGAGTAATTTAATGTTACTTGGTACACTAGGACTATAAATGCGAAAAGACAAACGTTTATTATTTGTCTTTTCGCATTTTTTATTGTTATCAATTCTTTCTCACGTCCCTATGTCTCTACGTCCCTATGTCTCTACGTCGATACGTCTTTAAGTCAATACGTCTGTACGTGTTAAAATCGTAAATAGTCAATCGTCCAAGCGTAAATCGTAGTACTTTGTACCTCGTACCTTGTACTTTTCCATAAAGCTCTACTCTCCCAATCCATACAACACCCATTATTCATTATACATTCTTCATTAGGTTGATATTCCATGAGTTTTTAGCAATTAGCTATTGTTTTTTTACACCTATAACATATCACGCATAGCTTAATAGTAAACACTAATCACTAACCACTGTTAATCCTTCATTTTTTAATTTCTTCATTTTTAATTATTCATTAAGCTAAAGCCACTTTCGTGGAATGATTACGTCCCTAAGTCTTTATGTCTGTACGTCTCTACGTCTCTAGGTCTTTAGAGTATAAAGTCCTTAGTACAAAGTCCAAAGTATATTAATTAATCGTTAATCTCTAACCACGAATCACTATGAATCCTTCATTTTTTAATTGTTTAATTTCTTCATTCCTTTAAAGCTCTACTCTTCCAATCTCCACTGCACCCCATTATTAATTTTTTATTCTTCATTATTAATTAAAAC
The DNA here is from genome assembly GCA_011524675.1 of Cytophagales bacterium. Classification (GTDB taxonomy): domain Bacteria; phylum Bacteroidota; class Bacteroidia; order Cytophagales; family JAAEPT01; genus WTJX01. Next base: position 2,317 of record WTJX01000545.1, on the reverse strand, counting down.
GTGCCACTTCCGTGTAATAAAATCTAGCTCTTCAAGTCTTTATGTTTATAAGTCAATATATTCTTATGTCTTTTGTCTTATAGTCTCAAAGTCTCATCATCTAAAGATCTCTACTCACTAACCACTGGACTGCTTACTTTTAATTCCACCCTTCTGTTGAGGGCTCTTCCTTGCGGTGTTTTGTTACTCTCTATCGGTTGGCTTTCACCAAGCCCTTTGGCAACGACATTAGCTGTGTTTATACCATGATCCTTTAGCCAGGTTACGATTGCGCTTGCCCTTTTTATTGATAACTCTAGGTTTGCTTTTTCGTCACCATCGCTATCTGTATGTCCAATGATCTCTATCTTGGCACTTGGGCTTGATTTGACAAAAGAGGCTAATTGCAAGAGCGTAGTTTCAGAACTATCTATAGGGGTGTGTTCATTGGCATTAAAGTAGATACCGTATAAGTTTACATATGATTTTTCTTCAATTTCTTTTTGAAAGAAATGTACTGTTTCTTCTTCTAGTTTTTCAAGCGAGATATTGATTTTCTCTTCTTGGTTATGGTGTAGTTCTGTAACCACCGTTGTCGAGCTATACTTTTCTTTGCTCCCTTTTACAAACATCACCCCACAAGGTACTTTGTGGATGGCATAGTTTCCTTCGGCATCGGTGATACCATTGGCTATGCCGTTGACAGAGACTAAGGCTTCTGCCAAGGGGCTATTTTTGTCATCTGTAAGCTTTCCCTTTACTTCACAAAGACACATATTAGATTTTTCTAGGTGTATATTTATCAATATACTTACAAAGTCTATGACATAGCCATCTCCTGCACCTGTGGTGGGGTCATCTATTAGGATACTTACTTTTCCATCTTTGAACAAATGCAAATCTTCTTCTAAGATACCAATCTGAAATAGCTTAGCCACTGGTCCTGTTTGATTGATTGCATTAATGATGTTTTCTACATAAGGGATTCTTTTGCCATTGATGTGGAACTGAAATGCACTTTTGATGGCAGGGCTTTGAAAATCGTCTGCCATTATCTGTAAGATTACGTTTTTGATTTCCATTGTGGGTTTTGGGTATTCTAACACGATAGGTTTGGGTAGGTTGGCAGGTCTGGTGGTGTAGCCAGTATAGCCATCATGTCTTCCCATTTTCTTTTCATCTTCGTGATATTTAAAACTTGTAGGTACCATCGGTATGTCTGTGCCTACATATGAATCTAGGTTTTCTCCAAAAGGCCAAAGATGTACTTTTGTAGTTTTGGCGCAGAAGATATCAAAATCTTTGGGGTAACCAAATCCAAAATTGTCTATGTCTCCAACCCTTACTTTTATATCTGCGTCTTCTTGATCGTCAGAGTAATAGTATTGTAGGTCATCTGTATTTTGTTTGTAGCGTCTCCCATAGTCAAATTTGTAGCTCTGAATGATTTCTTTTTCGGGTAATGCTTGATCGTAAATCCTAATTTCATCCATTGCACCTTTAAAGTAAGTAGCAAAATTTCGTTCACTTATTGTTCCCAGTAATAGGTAATCTAAGCCATTTACTTGCTCAGTTTTATATCTATTGAACCTATTGTTCAAAAATACGAGTACTTCATCTTTCTTTTTATCAAAAGACAATGCGACAAAAGTCCATTCTTTTTGGTTAACGGCCGCACTTTTGATATCACAGCCAGCAAAAATACGGTAGAAGGGCTTGTCTAGGTGGTCATACATACCCAAGGAACGGTTTTTTTCGATGGAAGGATGATTTGAAAAAAGAAAACTAACATGTCCGTTTTCTTTACGATCATATTTCATATAAAACATGATCGTAAAACCAGGCATACTGCTCGGGTTAATGTTTTGGTTGACTTTGATATAAGAAGTCTCACCATTAAAATAAAAAGCTCCTTTCGATTCACCATCTTCTCCTGTGGTGTAGGTGATATCTTCTAACTCTAAGTCGTAATCGTTACTTTCTTTGTCAATATTCTTTTCGTCGCCACTAATATATATGATAGGATCTTCTAGGGCGTTGACTATAGTTGTACTTATGACATATATAGTTAAGCAAAGTAGGAAGTGGATTTTCATGGATAAAAGTGTTTAAACATTAAATAAAACATAAAGAAAGTATATTTCTTTCAATAAAAAGTGTTTTTTTTTATCAAAAATGGGTGTGTCTTTATGTCATAACGCGTTATTGCGTCAAATAATAGTGTTTGTTTATGTAGTTTATAATTAGTAAGTAGTCGTCCAAAAATACTTATGATAAAAAACAGCTATTTTAATTCATCTCATCGTTAGAAATACGCGCTTTAGCTTGCTAAAGCTTT
>WTJX01000719.1 GCA_011524675.1 Cytophagales bacterium | reverse complement strand
ATTTAAACTAAATCTTATAGACAATTATATTTCAAGCACCCAGAATATTGAAGATTTTCTAAAAGATGGACAATTACGTTGCTACTTTGATGCTAATCTAGAATTTATTGAAAGCAGTGAGTATCCGTATAAAATAAAACTTATTGGAAAAAATGTTTCTAATCAATTAAGGTTAAACTAATATAAAATCATATTTTTTGTAAAATACTTACAGTTAATTACTGCTGACCTTTAACAAAACTATATAAGCAATAAACAACACGCTTAGGGGAGTAATGGATTTTCACCCTGTTTCAATTGTATTTTATCAACATTATGCAAATAAAGAGTCTCATACTTTTATTAATTGCCCATTTTTCGAATAGTGCGGTAGCTCAAATTTCAGAATGGAAAAAATGTGGATTAGATGACGCCCCTTTACTCAGTAAAGTAGAGTCTGAATACTTTAACGAAGTCTTCTCAGATAGGAAAATCAATTGTGATTTCACAAAAAAGACTGTTGCCTTTTTCACAGGGACGTCAGGTAATACTAAGTCAACAAAATCATCTTATTTCAATCGACTCAAACCTCCAAATCAAGCCCAAGGTCAGTCTATACATAAGTGGCTAGCTGGAGGAACACAAGTTTTAATATTAACAGAAAAAGAAAAACGTGATGCTAGTGGTTATGATATAATTATGATTTCTTGGTCAAAGTTTCTAAAACAAGGAAAATCAAGGACGCGTTTAATTAGGAAACTAAAAAATAAGAACAAATAAAATGACTCTGCTCTTTATTTAAAATATACGGGGCAGCTAGGGTATAATATAAATATGTAGCACAAAGATTATAGATTTAGATGTTTTACACCATCATAATATGACAAAATGAAAAAAGTATTTGTAATTACCTTTTTAGCACTCTTTGGTATTAGCGTTAGTTCATTTAGCTTGACTGGTAAAAAAGATAATAAATTAATCGCTATTTGGGTCTATTCAGGCTATGAAGATGAACTAATTCAATATGTTAAATCAAGAAGATTTAAAAAAGATGAATGTGGAATTAAATTCAAAAAAAATGGAAAACTTATTATGCGTGAGAGTGTAACTTGGCGTTCAACTCCTCATATGTTTTATAAGAATTATAAAGGAAGCTGGGAATACACATCAGATTCAACCCTAACAATTAAACTTAATTATGAAGAAAGGAAAGTCCAACAATGTGGCGAGATTGTAGAACTCAACACCAATAGTCTCAAAATAAGAAGAGGCTGTAATACAAATCAAAAATAAATGTAGCGCAGTCGAATAGAGGGACAACATCAAACTAAATAATGATGAATATCAAGAACAAATGTTTTTTTGCTATTATATCTTTTTATTTTTAACCCCACCTATTCAGAGTTTAGCAGGTTCAAAGAGGGAGAATAATATTTTAGAAGTAAAACAATATGTTGATTCAATAAAATCAATAAACACACTTAGGTGTAGTATATCGGAAAAGCGTTTCATGAAATTTGATAAAGAGGATCAAAAGTCAAAAAATGTTGGTGGAGCAAGTCTAAGGGTATGTTCAGATGGTAAAAATAAAAAGAACGTACTAATCATCAAATATCATGGGGGGAGACTTGATGAATACTTTTATGAAGATTATTACCTCAGAAAAGGTAAGATATGCTATGCTAAAATTCAAGTGAATAGGTGGTCTGATCAAAAAGAAATATGGTCATCTGAATACTACATATATCATAAAAAAATAATAGCCATAAACTCTGAATCTTCCGATAGTGAGAAAAGAAAATATCTAAAAGAGTATAAAAAACGAAAAAAAGTTGCTTTCAAAGGATTAAAAAATCATTTACAAAAAATGAATAGGCGTTTTGTTAAATAAGTGGCATACACAAAGGTTGCAATAGACAACGTTCATTGGCAGCAACTGTTTCACCTCTTTTGAATGGAATAATCTGAGATTAATAGATTTTTGAGATTTAAGACTTTACGACCTAAAGACTTACAAACGTAGGGTCGTTAAATTTCCACTTTCGTGGAATGTGATCTAGTCGTTTATTGAATAATTTATTCTAACGATGCCCGTATGTAGCTTACCACTCTGGATTGCTTCACTGTGTTACCTATGACATGCTTTGTAACCTTTTTTATCAAATCCAAAAAATCACAAAAAACAAAAGTTTGTCATTTGTTTTTTGTGATTTGCTATTTGTCCTTTCGTCATTTCGCCTTTTTGTTTTTGAAAAAACTGGGGTCTGGCAGCGAACTATCAAAAAAAATAAAACTCAATGCATGAATTACCAAACGGACACTATTCTATCCTTAATTGTTCAGTCTTTCAAAGTTCTCTAAGTCTTTTTGTGCTTGTTTCTTCGTCTTGGGGTCATCCAGAGGTACAAAATCTTTGGCATCTCTAAACCTCATATAGTCATACTTTCTTACAAAATCATATATCTTTTTTTCGTTCCACAATGGAGATAATAAGTCGCCTTCCCAGTCTTTCAGTTGCTTTGACAGCTGAGATACTATTTCAGGGTGCTCATCGGCTTTGTTGTGTCGTTCGCTCAAGTCATTATCTATGTCATATAACATAGGCGGTAAGCCTTCGGTAATAATGAGCTTCCAATTTTGTTTACGTATCGACTTCATTTCTAACTTTCTCCAAAACAATACAGAATGTGGGTCTTCCTTTTTCCCTTCAAAGAGGTAAGGCGTAAGGTCTTTGCCATCCAGTGGCTTAGGAAAGTTGACGCTTAGCCCTGCCATAGCTAAACTAGTAGGTACTATGTCTAAGGTAGAAACAGTTTTGTTATAAGTAGAAAGGCTAGTTTTAGTAGGATGATTCAATATCAATGGTATGCGCATACCACCTTCAAAGAGAATCCCTTTTTTTCCATTGAGAGGATAATTAGAAGCACGGTTTACCGTGCCTCCATTATCACTCAAAAACCAGATAACTGTATTTTCTTTGATCTTAGTTCGTTCTAGAAAAGCCATAAGCCTACCAATATTTTCGTCCATATTTTGTATCAAAGCCACATAAGGGTCTCCATTAGCTTTGGCAAGGTCATCTTCTTCTGCTTGCAATGGTCCATGAGGAGCAGTATAAGACAGAAACATAAAAAATGGCTTCTTATCGGCAGACTTAACCATTTCTATGGCTTGGTCTGTGATGCGGTCAGTCAAGAAACCTTCAAAATGTACATGCTTACCATTATGCTCAATAGCACGATGGCTCTTAGGATTATCGTTTTCTTGGTTATAGAAGTAACTTCTACTACCTTCTCTCAATCCCCAAAACTCATCAAAGCCACGGCGTGTAGGGTATTGAGCATAGGTATTGCCAAGATGCCATTTCCCCAAAAGAAAGGTCTTGTAGCCCTGCGATTGAAAGGCTTGACCAGCCGTATATTCGTCTAGTGCCATACCAAAATCATCGGGTGGGCAGTTCGCTTCATGACCAAAGCGTTGCTGATAGCGACCAGTAATAAAACCAGCCCTTGACGGGCTGCATACCGATGCAGAAGTATGTCCATCGGTAAAAAATATACCGCCCTTGGCGAGCTTATCTATGTTTGGCGTTTTGATATGCTTAGATCCTTGAAAGCTCAAATCATGGTAGCCAAGGTCATCTGCCATAATGACTAAGACATTCAGTTTTTTATCTTTGGATGGTTCGGCTATAGTCAAGAAAGATAAGCAATGACATAGTGCTACAAAAGAGAATAAGGCTTTTAGCGCGAGAGCAGTGTTTTTGAACATAAGTAAACAGTTAATTTGACGGTTATAAAATTAGCCGTTTCACTCCCAAATCAGTTTTGATATTGTTCGGAAAAGTTTTGAAAACTGTTTTTTTTTACGTCTATTAGCTTTTTTACGTCGCTAAAGAGGGGGGAGATAGCCTATTCTATGGTTCGCAGTCCATGATTTTCATGTCATCTATCTTAAACCAATAAAT
>WTJX01000026.1 GCA_011524675.1 Cytophagales bacterium | reverse complement strand
CTTTTATCGACAGCTACATCAAAATCAAAATCAGCCTTGAACTTGATATGATCCTCTTCTTTTATCAAAAGATCCCAATTGTATAGTCCCATTTTCTTTAGGCTAAACAAACGAACCACCTTTTGTTGCTCCACTTTTCTTTCCCTTTCTTTGGCAGCAGACTTAGCCATAAGCGCATAATATTGATTTAGCTTTTCGAGATCTTGCTCGCTCATACAAACATAGGTTACAAAAGTATGCTCCTCATTTTGCAATGTAAGCTGATACGTATTAGGTGCTGTGCTAAACAATTCATGAAAATAAAGCTCTTTCTCAGCTGTAAGGCGAAAAGCATTTTGCGGGTGTTTAGTTGAAAAACTCGATAAACCATCCATGCTACTCAATAAGAGTGTACCAGACTTATCACATTCATGTATTTGATTGTAAAAATGATTGTGGAGTAGTATATGGTCATCATATTCATAACCTTTGCCAAGTCCTTTGATAGGAAAAACTTTACTGCTCATATAATCCCCCTTCTGATCCCAATACTTGCATACACCATAACTAGACATACTATATAAGCGATCATCTTCATGAAAACCACAAGCAAAAACAGTGGTATCACTGACTCTAAAATCTTTCAATAAACCTTTGGCTAGGTCATAGTAATGTTGACTCGCTGGAGATGAAAATGTAAACTTAGTACTGTCAGACGAAAAGCTAATGCAAGATGGGGTTAGGTCTTCAAAACTAATAGGCTTAAGTGCATCATATACCTTTCCTTGAAAAACTTTTCTTTTTTGTTCTATATCATACAAATAAAAGTAATAGTTTTCAGGGTTAAAGCCTCCTATCAAAAAGCTTGGTTTTCTAGGGATATATTGCATGACTGAATATATATTGTTAAACTTCAACTGATCATTAACTTCAAAATCTAGGGTAGTGATTTCATTAGTTTCATAGTTCCACAAGATGGAATGCTTACTAAATGTTTCTTTAATAGCTACCAACGGATAATGTGGAATTACTCGGTAACTAGAGTTATTCGTACTTGTAGTCCTATTCCCTTCCGTTTTCATGGTTTTTGCCCCCAATTGAAAGGCTTCTTTCTTAGAATGAATGCTCTTTCCATTCTCATAATTTAGTACCGTAAGGCTTCCGTCTTTTTCTTCTATCAGTAAAAGGTTTTCTTTGATATACTTAAAAGAACTCGCCACTTTCGCTCTATGGTAAATACGCTCTCCATCCGAATCCAACACCTCTATTCCTTTGTATGAAACGATCACCAAATGGTCATTTGGTGTAAGTTGATATTGAAATCGAGCAAAATCTTGCTTGCTGTCTTCTTTATATTCATAGCTTATTTTTTTGAGTGTTTCTCCTTTTGCGTTGGCAATGTAGAGTACCTCATCACTTGAGGAATAACTAGACCTTGTTACATAATATAAGTAGTCATTGCTTGAAGTAAGCTTTGCCTCATACAGTATGGAAGCTGGTAATTCGTGAAGAAATTCACCGTCTATGGAATAAAGAAGCGTTTTATCTTTCTTATCGAAAAGTATATATTTGTCATTTAATATGATAAACAAACTAGAAGTAACGTCAAGGTCTTTTACCGTTACCAATAGCTCACCTTTATTTGTCCATAGCTTTGCTTCATCTTTATAGCTAGTAAGAAACCTTTCTTTGTTTTTGGTTATATAATACTCTTCTATAAACCAGTCTGAAGGCGAATTCATAATTACTTTGCCATACCCATATTTTGGCTGCGATATTTCTACGGCAGACCACTTCTCATCAAGCACCCACGGGTTATCTTTGATGGTAGCCCCTCCGTTTTCTGTCATCAATTTCCATTGTATCGCTTGCAAAGGTGCTAAGGCAGGCTTTTCTGCTATGGCAAATTGCAAAGAGTATGCTTGGCTAGCGTCGCAGCTTATGGTATTCTTCTTTTGAGTCATCTTTTTCCAGTCGCCTTGTCTCCCTTGGGGAGACTCCTGTTCTTCAAAATGATAAAAATCGTACTCACCAAAAACACTTGACAACTGTTGCAACTGAATTTCTTTCTTTTCATCTATAAATACTTCTTTGCCTGCGGAGCTAGCTCCTACATGAAACATACCTGCACTTTCAAAACTACTTGACCCATTGCTTGTTGCATAGCTCATAGGAATACCCGAAGCTATGATCTCGGCTTTGGAGTTATAGGTACTCACACTGAGTGTTACAGACTCACGAATGGTATTACCTTCTTTGTCTACAAAAGTATTTTGAGGAACTTCTAGCTGGATACCTCCTTCAAAGGATAGCACTTGTCTTTTGCTAGGGTCTATGGTTTGGGTACTTGTATGCGCTGCTATGCCTTCAAAAGGAGGAACTATAGGTTGAGTAATTGTTTGGTCTTCAAAGGAAGGTGATGAGCTTTGTACAGAATGCTTTTTTTCACAAGAATAAAAAAGAATGAGCCCTAATAGCATAGCCGATACGCATAAATGTCGCATAATTTTGAATTGTTTAGTTATGATAATTTGAGTGTAACCGTTTCCTACGATTCTATTTCAACTTTCAAATCTATATCATTAATTTCTTATTTTTAATAATAAAGAATTTTTCTTTTTTCATTAAACGTAATAGCTCTTTCTTTTTCATAATCTTTGGACTTATAAAAAGTCCTGACTTTACGCTTTTCTATCCAGTTAGCTTGTTCATCATATTGGTAGCTATACTCTAGTTTCATGTATAGTTTCCCCTCTCTAAAAATAGATTCCACAAGAATGTTTCCATGCGTGTCAAACGCTACACTCTTTTTCAACGTATCATTTTTGTATTTCTGATAACTTTTAAGTCTTGCGCTAGCATCATAAGAATACAGTATTTCAAGACGACCATCCATATCATTCCCACTAGACTGAGGAGAAGTGCCAAAAGTAGTCGTTTTGAGGAGAAGACCGTTTGAGTCTCTGAAAAACTTTGCACTTAAAGTAGAAGGTGCGCCAAAACTATCATCTGTAGAATATAAGCTATCTAGCTCACCTATTTCATTATAAAACTCATGAACTATGTCTTTAAAACCGTTAAAATTTGTTGTATAAACTATCTCTTTCTCAGAAATAATTTCGCGCTCCATACAATAGGTAAAAGAGTTATTTTCATCAAACGCATATTCATAGTAAGCACAAGCACCTCCAGCAGTATCATAGGTATATGTGCCACGACGTTTACAGGAGACGGTATCACCATCATAACAAATCATAAAGCCTCTTGCCTTTTTATTTCCTTCGTACTCAAAGCGATCAATATTTTTAAGCTTTCCATCACCATGAAATAGCTTTTGAATGAGTAAATTCCCTTGTTCATTAAATTCGTTGCTTTTCATTAATCGATCTTGAGGTACTAGCTTACCTGAGTCGTCTTCAACATTCCATACTTGATAAAATGCACATAGCTTTACTCTTCCTCGCAGATTATGGGCTTCTAAATCATTTTCGGAAATTATATTATCACTTATTCCATAGATCAATACCCCATTTTGAGAAAAAATTTGACTAGAAAAAAGTAGAAAGAGATAGACGATAAGGTACTTCATTTGTTTAACTATTTTTGTTAATATTATTTTTTCCTTTCAACACTCACCTTTGAGTAGCTGGTCGTTAGTATTTTAGCTAGACGTTCTCAACCTCCTCCCCCCCCCTCCCGCATACTGGCTCGTCGCTAAAAATAGACTAAGGTCTGTTTTCTTAACGCTCTGTCCTCATTTAATTCCTCCCTAGCAAAGGCACAAACAATCAACTACTACAGTTCTCATTCTTCATTTTTAATTATTCATTAATATGTACCACTTTCGTGGAATGGGATCATGCCTTTTTACCCGCAACCAATGCTAAATGATTGACATAAAAAAAGCCCATAGAAAAGGTTTTTCTATTTAATCTATACAAAAATATTATACTGCTTATATTTAATAT
>WTJX01000250.1 GCA_011524675.1 Cytophagales bacterium | reverse complement strand
TTTTAAAATTTTGTATAACGCAGAATAAGTGCAAAAGATGGTTTTGCAAAGCCTTTTAACCAAAAATGTGATGACATACCCGTTCTAACTTTGACAATTGGTGTAGCGTTATTTTGTGAAAGCTATCTTTAGAGACATTGTTATTATACTTAGAAACAATGATTTCATCAAAGCCCAATTTTTCGGCTTCACTGATTCTATGCTCTACACGATTTACTGCTCTTATTTCTCCTCCAAGACCTACTTCTCCTGCAAAACATATTTTGTTTGATATAGCTACATCTTCATATGAAGAAATGATGGCAATACATACTGCCAAGTCAATGGCAGGGTCATCTATTTTTATCCCTCCTGCTATGTTTAAAAATACATCTTGTTGACTCAGCTTAAAACCTCCTCTTTTTTCTAATACAGCCAAGAGCATATTGAGACGCTTGAGGTCATAGCCAGTAGCCGAGCGCTGTGCTGTACCATAGGAAGATACGCTTACCAAAGCTTGAATTTCTACCAATAAAGGTCTGTTTCCTTCAATAGAAGCGGCAATGGTGATCCCACTTAAGTCTTCTTCTCTTTGAGAGATCAATATTTCCGAAGGGTTGTTTACCTCTCTTAGTCCAGAGCCTCTCATCTCATACATCCCTAACTCGGAGGTAGAGCCAAACCTGTTTTTTACAGTCCTAAGAATACGGTATGCCAAATGCCTATCTCCTTCAAACTGTAAAACTGTATCTACCATGTGTTCCAAAATTTTAGGTCCTGCAATCGTTCCCTCCTTGGTAATATGCCCTATCAAAAATACGGGCGTATTCGTCTCTTTGGCAAACTTCATCAGTTCATTGGTACACTCTCGTACCTGTGAGACACTACCCGCCACAGATTCTATATGCTTTGATTGCAAAGTTTGAATAGAGTCAATAATCACTAGCTGAGGTTCTAGCTGCTCTATCTCTTGAAAGATAGACTGGGTAGTAGTTTCAGAAAGGACAAAACAATTATCATTTAGCGAGCCTAGTCTCTCTGCCCTCATCTTGATCTGCTGTGCGCTTTCTTCTCCCGATACATACAATATTTTTGCCGCTTTCATACTCAATGCCAACTGGAGCATGAGGGTAGATTTGCCTATACCTGGTTCTCCACCCACCAATACCAAAGAACCAGGCACTATGCCACTACCCAGTACTCGGTTGAGTTCTTGGTCTTCAGTAATAAAACGTTCCTGCTCCTCATAAGCAATATTGGTGATAGCTTTTGGTTTAGGCGCTCTTTTGGCAGAACCTTTAGACTTCCACTCTCCTCTTTTGTCATCTTCTTTGTGCAGTACTTCCTCTACAAAAGTATTCCAAGAGTTACAAGATGTGCATTTGCCTAGCCACTTGGGCGACTGAAACCCACAATTTTGGCAGAAATATGCCACTTTAGTTTTTGCCATACTCAAAGTTAATTTGTTTTTTTAAAGGTCAATACCTTTCTTCTATTCTGTTTTTTTCTTTGCTTTCCCTACAAAATATACCCCCAAGATGACTACCATAGCACCTAAAAACTGTAACCAAACTAGTCGTTCTTCTAAAAACACAAAAGCCAAAAAAATGGTAGAAAAAGGACCTAAACTACCAAAGACAGCAAAAGTAGATGCTCCTAACTTTTGGATGGCAGCAGAAACCAAATAAGATGGAATGATGGTACAAAAAATAGCCATCAAGAAACCATAAAGATATACATGCTCGTCATAGACAGTGATGTCTCCTCTGTCAGTAATAAAATAATGCAAAAAGACACAAACACAAGACACGATCATGGCATAGGAAGTAAACACGACCACACCAAATTTGGGGATCAAAAAACCGCTCCCTACAAGGTATGCAGCATACGTAAGAGCACTCAGAAAGACAAAAAAGCCACCCAAGGCCGTATCTTCACCACTAAACTTTGGTTCATTCCAAAAAGCAATACATACTCCCAAGTATGTAAGAGCTATTGCCCATAATTGCGAACTAGTGGCTTTCTTTTTTAAAAATACCCATGAGATCAGTACTACCAATGTAGGGTAAACAAAAAGAATGATTCTCTCTAAGCCTGCTTTGATATATTGTAATCCTACAAAATCAAAATAGCTAGCCAAATAATACCCTACAAAGCCCATCAACCCTACCCAAGCGTAATCTTTAGCGCTTCTGTCATATGTTGAAAGTGGTTTTTTAATGAAGGCAATCACCAAATAAAAAGGCAAAGAAAACAACATTCTGAATAGCAATAAATGAGTTGAACTCACCTCATAACGATACGCTAACTTCACCAAGACGGCTTTGGCAGAAAACATACATATGCCTACGATAGCAAGACATACACCTACGGTAAAAGTGTTGTTTTTTGTCATATTTTATACTGTGAAAAAACAAGTAGTATAGCTAGTTGTTTAAGTAAGTTGTAAAGATAGTTAAACTCACATCTCATTCTTTGAAAATTACAAAAGAAATACTGACCTTTGTCATCAATTTTTCACAAATAGAATCCTGAAAGAGCTGTATTATGTACGCATTTATGATCATTATTTTCCTAGTAGGCTATACCTTCATAGCACTAGAGCACAACATCAAAGTAGATAAAACAGCAAGCGCGCTCATTACTGGTGTACTTTGTTGGACTATACTTGCCTTTGGCAAAGATACTATCCTTACTCATGTAACACTTGCTGAAGGGCAAAACTTAGCAAAATTTTTAGAGCACAACCTTCTAGAACACTTAGGAAAGATAGGTGAGATTGTATTCTTTTTGCTTGCAGCAATGACCATCGTAGAGCTAATAGATGCACATGATGGTTTTGAAGTCATCACAGAGCATATACATACCAAGAATAGAGTAAAGCTATTGTGGGTTATCTGTCTTATTACGTTCTTCTTTTCTGCCGTACTGGACAACCTTACCACGTCTATAGTAATTGCAGCCTTGCTCAAAAAATTGATTAAAGTAGAAGAAAAGATGTGGTTTTTTGGGGGGATGGTTATCATAGCCGCCAATGCTGGGGGAGCATGGTCTCCTATCGGAGATGTAACCACCATCATGCTATGGACAGGAGGGCAACTAAGTGCATCTACCGTCATCAAGTCAGTATTCTTACCAAGTTTAACCTGTCTATTAGTGCCACTAATCGTATTATCATTTACCAAGAAAGAGATTCTAGAAAGACCACCAGCGACACCACAAAAGCCAGATGAAGAAAAAATTACTAAGCTAGACCAATACCTCGTATTTTGGTTTGGTATTGTAGGGCTTCTGTTTGTGCCAGTGTTCAAAACATTTACACACCTTCCTCCTTTTATGGGCATGCTCTACAGTTTAGGTGTTATGTGGGTGCTAACTGAATTGATACACCGTAAGAAAAGCTCAAAACTCAAACATTCCTTATCAGTACACGGGGTTATCAGAAAAATAGATACGCCAAGTGTACTTTTCTTTCTAGGAATATTGCTTGCTGTAGCTAGTTTAGAAACCGCAGGTCAACTAGACGAATTGGCAGGAATGTTAAACGAAAGCTTTGATAGCATCTTTTCTGTCAACATCATAGTAGGTCTATTATCCTCTATTGTAGATAATGTGCCTTTGGTAGCAGGGGCAAAAGGCATGTACTCATTAGATGTCTATCCAAAAGACGCTACCTTTTGGCAGTTGCTAGCCTACTGTGCTGGTACAGGAGGAAGTGCCCTCATCATAGGTTCCGCTTCTGGTGTTGCTATTATGGGGATTCTAAAGATCAACTTTGTATGGTACATCAAAAAAATAACCTTACTTGCTCTACTGGGCTATTTCTCAGGCGTAGTCATCATGTATTTTATTGTCTGATCAAAAAAAGGGTGTACGATTATTTTTTATCGTACACCCTTTTTTTAATACTAGAAGGCTTTTACATAGTTAAGGTTTTGTGCTTAGTCAAGGCTTTCAAAATTTTAAAACCGCAGTTTACTG
>WTJX01000288.1 GCA_011524675.1 Cytophagales bacterium | reverse complement strand
GGAATATGTAAATGGTAAGATTTATGCTAACGTATATACCCAAGACTTTATCATTGAGATAGACCCTCAAACAGGAAAAGTTACAGCCAAAATAGACCTTGAAGGTATATTAAAGCAAAAAGATAAGCTTGAAAATACGGATGTACTCAACGGTATAGCTTATCATAAAGAAAGAAAAAGCTTTTTTGTAACGGGGAAGAACTGGTCTAAACTATTTGAAGTAGTGTTCACTAATACAAAGCCTTAACCACTAGCTATGGGGAGATACATTATACTATATTTGATAAGCGTTGTTAGTTCCCAGTTTTTAATTGCCAAAGGAGGAGGGGTAGAACCTGCTGTTCTGTCAAGCTTTGAAATAGGTAAACAGCAAGTGGAAAGTGGAGCATACGACGCTGCTATTGAAACCTTTCGACATTTATTAACTCCTCAAAAATTACTTCCAGATGAATTGGCTTTTTATTTTGGAAAGAGTTTGTATCACGAAGGGAATCATAAGCATGTTGCTATAGATTTTTTAAAAAAATACTTGATACTTAGAGGCGACACTGCGCGGTATTATGACGAAACGATGACTATGCTAAAAGCCATGGGAGAGTATAAAGAAAAACAAACCAAGGATAAAAGTAAGGATACGAGAACGTCAGCACAAAAGCAATTAGATAAATGTAAAGAAAATACGCATACTGTGTGCCCCATATGTAATGGAAAGAATACGCTTGTTTCTCCTACGGCTTTTGGTTCTTCTTTTAGAGAGTGTAACTATTGTGATGAACGTGGGCTTATGCCTTGCAACAATTATTCAAAGTATATAAATGAAGGGGTTCTTCTTGAATACAAAAAACAATAAAATTCATTGTAGTTTTTAATACTTTTTTTATATATTATAACATTAAATACTGAATAGTATTCATAGGTATGCCAATATTCCAATTGTCCGAAGAATTGATTTTTCCACCAACTCAATTAGCTGATGAAGACGGACTTCTAGCGGTAGGCGGAGATCTTTCTACTGAAAGACTACTACTTGCCTATCAAAATGGTATATTTCCATGGTACAACGAAGGAGAGCCCATATTGTGGTGGACACCTAATCCTAGATGTGTGTTGTTTCCTTCAAACTTCAAAGTATCCAAGAGCTTGAAACAAGTAATACGTAAACAAAAATTTAATGTTACTTTTGACCAAAGTTTTAGTGAGGTAATAAATTCCTGTAAGGCTATCACAAGGAAAGGACAAGAGGGAACGTGGATTACGCAAAATGTAAAAAAAGCCTATATAGCATTACACCATTTAGGTTATGCCCACTCTGTAGAGGTATGGGATGAGACTAATACATTAGTAGGTGGGCTTTATGGACTGTCAATGGGAAGTCTGTTTTTTGGAGAATCAATGTTCTCTTACGAATCAAATGCTTCTAAAGTCGCTATGTATTATCTGGTCGAAAAAGTGAAACAATGGAACTTTGATTTGATAGATTGTCAAGTTCATAATCAACATTTAGAGTCACTTGGCGCTAGTATGGTATCTAGGTATGAGTTTGAAGAGTATTTGAAGAATGGCTTAAACAACAAAACATATGTAAACAAATGGTCAGAATATGATGATTAATTTCTGAGTATGATATGACTATTTTTGATTCGAAAAGCTTAAGTGCTGTAACTTTGTTTATGGTATATTTGTTAACATCAGTACACTGCAAGAAAGACGATATGTTTTTACTTTTTAAATTTTAATATACTTTGTGGTTATGAAAAAAATTGATAGAAAAAATCAACTTGAAGAAAAACTAAACATTGCTTATCAAAAAGGTAAAGAGCTAAAAGCAGAAGGAGCTTCTGAAAAAGAAGTAAATCAAAATAAAAAAAAGGTAGCTAGACTAGAAAACAAGCTCATAAGAGTGAACAGTAAAATATCTCCCGTTTCTAACTTGGACGAGGTACTTAATAGCGAGAGGAAAATAGAAAGCCCAAAAAGAAAAACAATCAATCCTGTTGAGGTAAGAACACAAGGAAATGCTACCTCTATTACCGAAAAAATTCAAGAAAATGAGCTGAGCGTCGATTTTACAGAAGACGAAGCTATTGATAAAATTATCATCTCCGATTCGATGGACAGAATCAATACATTTATATTAAATGAGGATCGTCTAAATGTCCTAGAAGCTGCCGAATACAAGCTTTTTTTATTGAAAGTAAATCAAGTCTAAGTTCTTTTCCATTCTTGTTTAGCACTCCAGTTTTTTGATAGCGATAATTGGACGGTTTTTTGATTTTTTTAAGTAAAAGGTATAAGCTTACAGATGACCTCACTTAAAGTGTAATCATCATATATGGTTACGCTCCTTAATCCATTTCTTAAAAATAAGTTTAAATAAAAATTCTATTTTGCAAGCAGAAATACATCTCTTTGGCAAAAGTACACGTACAATAGAATAAAAACCATATGGCAAAACAAAAATCACCCACTAAAATATTCGTATTAGATACCTCGGTATTACTTTTCAATTCATCCAGTATAAGGCATTTTGAGGATAACGATATTATTATTCCCATTTCTGTTTTAGAAGAAGTAGATAACTTCAAGAAAGGTAACGATACTATTAATTTTGAAGCAAGGCAATTCATAAGAGATTTGGATGAACTCTCTGGAGTAGATACGCTCAATGAATGGACAGACTTAGGGGAGAAGTTAGGTGCATTGAAAGTAGAAATGACAGAAACCTCCACGCCTGATGCCTGCAAAATATTTGGTGAAGACAAAGCAGATCACCGCATACTCAACGCCGCCACATATACACAAACCAAATACCCAGACAGAAAAGTAATCCTAGTATCAAAAGATATCAATCTAAGGATTAAAGCTAAATCACTTAATATTACCGCTGAAGACTATGAACACGGTAAGGTAAAGCTAGGGTCTTCTGATATCTACATGGGCAAAACCACCTTAGCAGACATAGACAAAGCTGTCATAGACAAGATATATAATGAAGGTGGCTGTCGCCCTGATGAGATCATGGAAGATACTCCAATTCCAAACGAATATTTTATTCTAAAAAACGGAAAATCTTCTATCCTCACCTACTACAATCCTGAGTCTGAGATGATAGAACGTGTAGAGAAGCGTCCTGCCTATGGCATAATGCCTAGAAATGCAGAACAGGTATTTGCTTTGCACGCCATTAGCAACCCTGCCGTAAAGCTCGTTACTATTTCTGGTGTAGCAGGCACAGGGAAAACACTCCTTGCCTTGGCTGGATCTATAGAACAAAAAAAAGAATTCAGACAGATTTATTTGGCGCGTCCTATCGTTCCGTTGAGCAACAAAGATATTGGTTACCTTCCAGGAGATATCAAGTCAAAGCTAAATCCCTATATGGAGCCACTATGGGATAATTTGAAAACCATACAAGGACAGTTCAAAGAGACAGATCGGGATTATAAAAAAATCCAAGAAATGGTAGATCAAGAAAAGCTAATGATTACACCTTTGGCATACATCAGAGGAAGGAGTCTTTCTAATATCATTTTTATTGTAGATGAGGCACAGAACCTCACGCCACATGAAGTCAAAACCATCATCACACGAGCAGGCGAAAATGCCAAAATTATCTTCACGGGAGATATCAAGCAAATAGATACGCCTTACTTAGATACAGAAAGTAATGGCTTGTCTTATCTGATAGACAAGATTCATAAGCACCCTATAGCTGCGCATGTAACCTTAGAGAAAGGCGAACGCTCAGAACTTGCCAATATTGCTAATGAGTTATTATAAATAACTCATAGTAGATAGTCAATAAGTCATTAGCTGTCGGCTATTGACTTATTGCTAATTACTGAATATACTTCATCAATCTAAAGCCACTTTCGTGGAATAGAATCCTGTCATTTACATCCTTATATTTAAATAGCTTCTAAGAAGGCTTTGCAAAACCATCTTTTGCACTTATTCTGCGTTATACAAAATTTTA
>WTJX01000312.1 GCA_011524675.1 Cytophagales bacterium | reverse complement strand
CTAGTCAATTGTCAGAAGAAGGCAAAAAAATAGTCGATTGTTTGAAAGAAAAGCCAATAACCATAGACGAATTAAGCTGGCAGTCATCAATCCCTGTAAATCAATTAGCAGGGCATTTACTTACCCTTGAATTTCAAGATATCGTCCTCCAACTACCAGGCAAATTATTTAAGCTCAATGCATAGCTTTGTATCCGTTTGGCAAACGACTAACTATTCAATCACCATTGACGAAACCGAAGAATTGTAGATAATAGTAGCTTGTGTATTATTTTTTATTTCTATTAAGAGTTCAAACTCCTCAGGTAGTTTATTAGGATCAGAAAAGCTTTGTATTATTTTTTCTTGAAATACTTCATTGTACATTCTACTCAAAACATAATCTCTCGGCTTGTCGCCCGAACCAAGCAAAAATAAGACACCATGTCCATTAGGTGCAATTACTTTTTTGATTAAAAAGTATTGAGGTGTATTGTATAACCCATCGTAGGTGAAGGAAATGCTAGTTTTTTCATTCAGTGCAAAATGGCTTATAAATTTGGGAGTATTCAAAATTCCTTTTTTAAAGATACAATTTGTTTTTTCAAAAAAAGTATAAAAACGATACAGGTCTCCCGAACCTACCTTACTTATGAAAACAGTGTTTTGCTCTATGGTAGAAGTGTTTTTATAAAAAAAAGATTCTTTTAATAGGCTAGTACTTTTGGATTCGCCCCATTCTTTGTGGAGTTCAGCGGCAAAAAACAAATTAGGAATATCAGCGTGGCGAAAATTGTCCTCCATACTTGCTATCCTACGTTTGGGATTCATAGTAATAAGAGCCTTCATTTTTTTTTCTTGGGTAGGAAGCTCTACATCTACATCATAAATCAAGCGGAAACGCCTTATTTTTTGGTCAAACTCTTTATAGAATCCTCTTGAACCTACTACGATATCCAGTGGTTTCTTTCGATCTAAAAAAAAGGATACTAAAGATGTTTTGCTAGGTGATGAATGACCATAAAGCAACATCCCCAATAAGAAAAGGCTACTTAGGAAGAAGAATGCCAGCCCTACATTGAGTAGTAGGTTTACTTTATTTTTTTTACTGTCGTTTTGCTGTGCAATACCTTTGTCTTTGCTTTGTACCTCTACGCTTGTAATTTTTATCTTATATGTTCCTTTGGGGATAGAGATACGGTGTTCTTCCTCTTTCCCTTCTGTTAGGTAATACAGATTAAGCTTTTTACGCAAGTTCATCACCTTATTTCGGATAAAAACATCCTGTACGCTTACATCTCTATGATCTTCATTCCCTAAAATGTCAATCGCTAAGGTGGTAGATTTAATTATTTTATCTTCTTGTTCAGCCTTCGCCAAATAATCCAAAATCTGAATAAATAATTCTTGTTCAGAAAAACTATCTGATTCCTTTATTTTCTGAATAGCCTTTAGTTTTAAACTAGCTTCCGTATGCTCCTTGCTCATGGCAGTTCTTTTTTAGTACCTAGTCCTTAGTCGTGAGTATGACTGCTTATTGTTTTATAACCCTTAAAAACTCCTGACTCAATACCTCCTTTATACCTATATCATCTAACTCAGCCTTTACCACCAAAGGTAAATGATCTTACATAAAAGTACACTATTTATTCAATTAGCTTGTGAATACTGTCATAGCGTGATAATACTAGGGTATCTTTGATGTTTTTGACAACTTTAACTGTGTTCTACAAAGATAACGAAAAATGACGTTATCCTTTTTAAGTCTTAAAGATAACAAAACAATGATTTCATTTTAACCTTATTTGGTTCTTTTATGAACTGAAAGAAAAAAGTATGACATAGGTCAAATGTCTAATTATTAGAAGGCTTTGCATAATTAAGGTTTTGTGCTTAGTCAAGGCTTTCAAAATTTTAAAACCGCAGTTTACTGAGTGTAAATGAGGATTTTAAAATTTTGTGTAACGCTGAATAAGGGCAAAAGATGGTTTTGCAAAGCCTTCTATCAATACGAAAGACAAGCAAATGATTATAACAGTGCATACCGATGACTTAAAACGAAAAACCTATTAATTCAAAACGTACACAAACACTTGAATACATTTTAAATATGAAAAAAACATACCTTTTCACTATATCTATCTTCGCCTATATTTTTGGCATAGCAGAAACACCGCCAAATGTTATCATCATCAATGCGGATGATTTGGGGTATGGCGATGTTGGCTGCTATGGTGCTACCAAAGTGCAGACCCCAAACATTGATCGTCTAGCCGCAGACGGACGTAAGTTTACAGATGCACATGCAGCCTCTGCGGTTTGTTCCCCTTCACGCTATGCTCTTATTACTGGGAGCTATCCTCACCGCAATGGTCTAGATCAACCTGTCATGAATAAGGCAGGGTTAGTGATGCCTACAGATACCAAAACCATCGCTAGTGTCATGAAAGACGCAGGCTATGCTACTGCCTGCATTGGCAAATGGCATTTAGGCTTTGGAAAAGAAAGCCCCGACTGGAACGGAGATTTAAAACCAGGGCCACTAGAGATAGGTTTTGATTATTACTTTGGTGTCCCTGTAGTCAATAGTCATCCACCATTTATCTATGTAGAAAATCACCGTGTTGTAGGCTTACTTCCAGACGACCCGATAGTATATGGTAAAAAAGCCAAAACAAAAGAGTTTAGAGAAAAAGTAGGACTAGGAGTCATGGGCGGAGGAGATGTAGCACATGCTATCTATGACGATGAGTGGGTAGGTACTACCTTAACCTCTAAGGCGGTTACATGGATCAATGACAAAAAAGATCAACCATTTTTCTTATACCTCGCTACTACCAATATACACCACCCTTTTACACCTGCACCACGCTTCAAAGGCACAAGCCAAGCAGGCATGTATGGAGATTTTATTCATGAATTAGACTGGATAGTAGGAGAGATAGTAGCCACTTTAGAGAAACATGGATTGACAGACAATACGCTCATTTTGTTTACAAGTGACAATGGAGGTATGATAAATATGGGCGGACAAGAAGCCGTACAAAAAGGACACCGAATGAATGGTGGTTTGCTCGGTTTTAAATTTGATGCTTGGGAAGGAGGGCATCGCGTACCATTCATTGCCAAATGGCCAGGCAAAATCAAAGCAAATACTAGTTCCGACTTACTCGTTTCCAATATTGACTTTTTGGCTACCATGCTTGCGCTTACCAAAGGAGACAAAGCTATTTTGAAAGACAAAAATAGTATCAATATTTTACCTGCTTTGTTAGGCGATCCTAAAGAAAATTTGAGGGACGAATTAGTACTAGCACCAAGAGAATTCTCGCATTTAACCCTCAGAAAAGGCAAATGGCTCTATATTCCCAAGCAAGGAAATGGAGGGTTTCAACAAAAAGCAGTAGGTAAGCACATGTTTGGTGGCCCACCAGCGATAACATATGTAGGTAATAAGAACAGTGATATCCAAAACGGAGAGATTCGCAAAGATGCACCTCCAGCACAACTATACAACCTAGAAGAAGATATCAATCAAACGCAAAACCTTTACACACAATACCCCAAGGTAGTAGCTGAAATGCAAAAGCGATTGCAGTATTACCAAAACCAAATTATTCAGAGAGAAGAATAAAAGTACTTGTTTGCTAAGGTACGTGAAACCTAAAGGGAAAAAGTCTGCTATATCTAAAGCTTATGTAAGGTCGAAAACTTGCTTTAACTTATTTCAAGCTTTCTTTTAGCTTGTGAATACAGTATTAACATGTGAATACGTTTTCCTCTTCTTGTCTGCAACTATTCATAAAAGGTATATAAACCTTGCGTATAAGTTTACTTATTATTCATATGATAGCGGCAAATTGTCATAGCACGATAATACTAGGGCGGGAGTTTTTTTCTTCTCAACTTAGATAGTGTCAAATTGAAACCCGCACGGTGGGAGCGAAAAAAACTAAGGTTAAGATAGCTCTCACCATAGGGCTGAAGCGTTAAGAAAATAG
>WTJX01000319.1 GCA_011524675.1 Cytophagales bacterium | reverse complement strand
ATGCTAAAGCGATTACTAGACAAGGAATTATCCTTCAAGTAAAAGGGAAGTACAATGAAGCGGAAGCGTTGTTTGAAAAGGCTAAGACGATTTATTTTGAAAAATTTGGCCAGGTTCATCCCGACTACGGTACAACACTAAACAATTTGGCTTCGCTATATACCACTATGGGACGATACAAGGAAGCAGAAAAGTTATATGAAGAATCAATTGGTATCAATCAACAAGTATATGGAGGGTCTCATATTTTATATGCCAATTCGTTGAACAATTTGGTAACCCTATACTATGAATTAGGAGAGAATGAGCGGGCACTTCCTCTTGCCGAAGAGGCTCACAACATCATAAAAAATGCGCTTGGTACAGAAAGTGAACCTTATATCAATGCCTTAAATACCTTGGCAGGAATATACTTTGCTGTAGGGAATACAAAAGAGGCGGAGCAAATGTTGAAGGAGGCTTTGGCAATCAATGAAAAATTGTATGATAAAAGTAATGAAAAATATGCCGCTAGCTTAAATAATCTTGCCAACATATGTTTTCAAGAGGGACAATACGAAAGAGCAGAAAAGTACTATAAATTAAGTCTTACTACCTATGGCAGTGTGTTAGGAAAAGAGCATATATATTATTTAACTCCTCTCTTCAAATTAGCACAGGTGTATTTTGCCCAACAAAAAGATGAGTTGGCAGAATCCTTGTATTTGGAAGGGATAAGAAGAATACACAAAAAAATAAAATTATACTTTCCTGGCTTGAGCGAAGATGGAAAGACATTTTTCTACCGTACGATTCAAAAATATTTTGATGAATTCAACACCTTTGCGATTTACCGCTACCAAGGAAAGCCTGCTATCGCTGCTGAGGTATATGACAACCAACTAAAAACAAAAGCTTTATTGCTTAATGCTTCCAACAAAATTAGAAAGCATATTATGGCTAGTGGTGATGAAAGTTTGATTAATCTGTATAAAAAGTTATTGCAAAAAAGGGATGAGTTGGTAAAGGTATATACCATGAATGTAGAAGAACAAAAAGCGAAAGGTATAAGGCTAGATCTTCTTGAAAAGAGTGTAAAAAACATTGAAAAACAACTATCTACCAAATCTGATGAGTTTGCCAAAGAGTCTGAACAGTATGAATATACATGGCAAGACATTAAAAATAAACTCTCTGAAAAAGACGCTGCTATAGAAATTATCAGGTTTAACGACTTTACTGACGGATCTGTAAAATATGCCTTTTTGACCATAACCGGTAAAACACAACAAACACCTGAGATGACCTTCATAGATGGGCAAAAGCTTGAAGACAGATATATTAAGTATTATAAAAACAGTATCAAATTCATGAATTTGGATAAAATATCTTATAACTACTTTTGGAGATTTATAGACACTAAACTAGATGATAAAGGTATAAGAAAGGCGTATGTATCTGTAGATGGCATATACAACCAAATAAACTTAAATACTCTTTATGATAGTGAACATGAGAAATATCTACTCGAAAAAAGCATTGACTATCAGATGCTAAGTAATACGAAGGATTTTTTGAATTTTAAACCTACAATATATACCAAGAAAACACTGAGTAAAAAAGTGATGATTATTGGTAACCCAAACTTTGATTATGAAGATGAGGCACAAGGGGAAAAATCTGCGGTCATGAATTCAAAAATGAAAAATGAATTGTTACAAAACTTTTCGGGTGGGCACATAGCTCCTTTACCAGGTACTGCGGTAGAGGTCGTAAATATTAAAAAATCACTGAAAAAAAATAAGATAAAAGCATACTCCTTTACAGAACAAGATGCCTCTGAGCTAAAAGTCAAATCGTTGGAGAATCCAAAGATATTGCACATTGCTACACATGGTTTTTTCTTGGGCGACGCTGGAGGGAGTAATGCTGACAAACCTTTACTACGATCAGGGATACTACTCACCCAGACTAAAAAAACATCCAAGAAATTTAAAGGCGTAGCCGAAGATGGTATCCTTACTTCTTTTGAAGCTATGACCTTAGAGCTTAACAATACAGACTTGGTAATTATGTCTGCTTGCGAAACAGGCTTAGGTGAAATAAGAAACGGTGAAGGTGTATATGGTTTGCAGAGGGCTTTTCAAGTAGCAGGCTCAAAGAGTACTATGATGAGTTTGTGGAAAGTAAATGATAAAGCTACACAGGAATTAATGTCTGCTTTTTATGGTTACTTGATTCAAACTCAAAATATACGATCAGCATTCAAGCAAGCTCAAAAAGATTTACTCAAAGAATATAAGCATCCAAATTACTGGGGTGCATTTGTATTTGTAGGACAATAATATAATTATATGAATTTTTGTAGCCACTGTGGGTCTTCTGAGCTCACTATTTCTATACCCAAGCATGATACTGTAGCCAGGAAAATATGCCTTCACTGTGGGACTATACATTATGAAAATCCTAAGATCATTGTCGCTAGTATTCCCGTAAAGGATAACAAGATACTACTATGCAAGCGTGCCATTGAACCTATGAAGGGTAAATGGACGCTACCAGGGGGCTATATGGAAAATGGAGAAAGTGCAGAAGAAGGTGCCAAACGCGAAACCATGGAAGAGGCAAATGCAACAATAGACATTGTGCGTTTGCATACCATCTATAGCTTACCTCATGTAAACCAAGTATATCTCTTTTTCTTGGGTAATGTGGTTTCTGATTTTTCTGCTGGAGAAGAAAGCTTAGAAGTAGGATTGTTTGCCGAAAGTGAGATTCCTTGGGAGGAGCTGGTGTTTAGCTCTGCGCACTATGCGTTGAAGAAATACTTCGATAACCCTAGCGAAGTTCAAACGCACCAAGGATTATACGTACCATCTAATAGCAAATCGTAAAGCTTTATGTTTACAAAGTTGATTGATAGTTTAAAAATTATTTTATTAGCGTTTTGAAATAAAAAAATAAAAGTGGCATCAGATTTCCCTTTATATCACCTATCCAAAGCGTCTTCTATAGCAGACAAAGACCGTCCGCTATTGATTTTATTACATGGGTATGGCAGTCATGAACAAGACCTTTTTTCCTTTGCCTCAGAGTTAGACGATCGTTACACCATCCTCAGCCTTCGCGCACCACATGATTTGGGCTTTGGTGGTTATGCTTGGTTCAATATAGACTTTACCCCAGAGGGCATAAAAGTATATGACCAAAGCGAAATACAAAGCTCACTAGCCCTTATAAAAGAGTTTATCCAACAAGCCAAAGTTGCTTATGGTGTAGGGAAAGAAAAGGTTATTCTTGCAGGCTTTAGTCAAGGAGCGATTTTGAGCTATCTCATAGGCTTGAGTGATCCTGCGTCTATTGATGGTATTTTGGCTATGAGTGGTTTTATTCCTCAAAACTCCCTAGCAGAAATAAGTACTAAAGAAGAACTTAAACAGCTTGCCATTTGTATAACACATGGTACAGAAGATCCCGTTATCCCTATCGAGCAAGCGAGAGAAAGTAAAGCCTATTTGGAAGAACAAGAACTGACATTCGACTATCACGAGTACCCGATGGCACACGGCATCTCTCCAGAGTGTTTGATGCAAATCAGACAATGGACAAAAAAACAACTAACGAACAATTAAATTTTAATAGATTATGAATATTGTATTATGGGCATCGCCCTGTTTTGTTATGATGCTCTTTGCAGAGCTTTATGTAACCAAAAAACATAGTAAGCATACAGACACCTACGATTACAAAGACATGTTTACTAGCTTGATTATGGGAGCTGGTGCAGGAATTATAAAAGTAGCTTTAGTGAAGACATTATCCGCTGCCATTATTTTTAACGCTGTTTATCATCTTTTTAATAAAAATGTTGGTGGAGTAGATATGAATATTATGGGCTATGAGTCTTTTGGATTGGCTGCGGCTTGGTATGTTTGGTTGATTTGCCAATTTTTAGACGACTTTTGTTACTACTGGGTTCACCGTTTTAACCATACCATACGTTTCATGTGGGCG
>WTJX01000074.1 GCA_011524675.1 Cytophagales bacterium | reverse complement strand
AGTGTTTAGAGGATATACCTATGTAAACATAGAAATGTAAATAGATCAGGTGATTTATGAAGGCTTTTCAAAATGATGATAGTACGCTGTACTTGCTTATGTAAAGCCTTCTACTACTATTTATTATGTATTACCTCATAAAAAACAATGAAAATATGATGAAAATAGTTCTAAAGGCAAGCCTATTTATCACAATGTGTTTAGTGATGACACTAAGTATTGCCAAAAAAAGCAAAACCCAATGGGTTATTGATAGCGATGGTGAGTGGAATCAACATATAGAGACCAAAGCATCATTGCAGATAGAGAGTGGAGTGGCTTCACCTACCTCAAAAGTTGCAACCTTCAAAACTAAGCCAAAGGTTTTTACAAAGAAAACGGCTTTGAGTGACGTTACTTTTGCAGCTTCTGTAGCATGGGATAACTGGGAGCCTACTCCTTCAAAAGTTGTACCACCACATTTGGGGGATGCTCCTGTAGCATTAGCACTTGGCGATAATAGCTATTGGTTATTTGGAGCGCACACGAGCATCGAAAAAATGGTGAAGGAAAGAGAAAAGCGAAAAAAGAGATTCAATGGTAACGACCCTGTATTTGCTCAGTATAAGCTAGACAATTTTGAACCTAAGGATACTACCTTAGAAGGTTTTGATATGCCTTTGAAAACAACGCCATATCCTCATCAGTTTGATGCCCCAGGGACAGAACAACCACGTTCTACGGGTTATCATGCGTGGGAAAGTAAAGATATGGTCAACTGGGTAAGGCATGGTGCTGTAGCGGTAAATAGAGCTTTTCTTTGTACCACTGCTGAGTACGTAGACGGTAAATTGTATATATATTATGATTATCCCAACGATCAAGACCCACACTTATGTATAGATGATGACTTGAGAGACGGCATACCGGGTAAGGATATGGGGTTGGTATTCAAAGATCCTTCAGATGGCTCTGATTGTGGTATCATCCGTGATCTTGAAGGAGATTTTCATTTGATTTTAGAAGATTGGAGTCCTGTTGACGCTTCTACTCATGCATGGGATTCACCTTTGGCTATGCACGCCAAAAGTACCAATGGCTATGAAGAGTTTAAAATATTGCCACCCGCAGTAGATGAACGTACTACTCCTACAGGTAAAATGGGGACTTATGTACATCCTCATTGGACAATGATGGATCGTGAAAATTTCAAGTCAGATACGGCAACATACGAAATACATACACCGGAGCAAGACGCATTTGGAGATTGGGCAACTATCGCCATTGGAGGGCAATATTATCTTTTCTCTGATTATGACCCTGCTGGAGGACATAAAATGAGCGTAGGGATGTTTACCTCTTCTAGTTTAGATAAACAATTTTCATTTATTGGAAGTGTGGGCGAAGATCATCCCGACCCAGACATCCTATTTGCAGAGAACCAGTTTTATCTTGTAACCCAAACTAATAAAGATTATGTAAGCCCTGGTCCTTGGGTAGAAAAAGTAGAAGTAAAAGTAGGTGTTGCCACGACCAAAAGTGGAGAAATAGATTACTGGACAGACTGGCAAGAAGTCAAAGAAAGTTATGACTATATAGAAGGCTTTGCTAAGCAAATATCAAAAATACCTGCTCGTTTATCACTTCCAAAACTCCCCAAAGGCTATGCCTTTCAGTTGGAAGTGAGACTAACAGATATTACAAAAAACGATTCTAAGCCTATGCTTGAGTCTATTACATTCAATTTTAATTAATACATAAATTTAAACAACGCAAAAATGACAAATTTAAAACATTATTTTATCATTTCTTTCTTGTGCCTATGGGGTATAGCGACAGCACAAGAAACGTATTTGTACCCTTCGGAGAGAGATAAGCCAAGCACCAAAGATGCACATTTGTTTATTCTCTCTGGTCAGTCAAATATGACGGGATTAAGACCAGAGGTCTCTTTTACTAGAGAAATTACCAATCAGTTTGGTAGAGAGTCTGTTATCATCGTCAAAGATGCCAAAGGTGCGCAATCTATCCAACGATGGTATAAAGATTGGAAGTCTGTAGAAGGTGTTCCTAGTAAATTCAAAGGCGATTTGTATGATCGTTTGCTCACCAATGTGAACAATGCCATCAAAGGAAGAAAGATCAAAACGATCACTTTTGTTTGGATGCAAGGGGAGCAAGACGCAGCGGTCAATCAAGTAGGGGTATATAAAGCTTCTCTTGATGGTTTGATGACTCAGCTAGAAAACGATTTGGGAAGAAAAGACATTAACTTAGTAATAGGTCGTTTGAGCGATTATAGTCTGGCATCAGGAAAGCATCCTCAATGGCAAGATATGCGTGACTTACAGCAAGCTTTTGCTGAGGAAAACCCAAGAGCTGCATGGGTAAATACAGATGATTTAAACAATAGGTTAGATCCTGAAACTGACAAACCGTTTGATGACGTACATTATACTGCTAGTGGGTATGTCATTCTAGGACAAAGATTTGCGCAAAAGTCTATTCAATTGATACACAAACACTCTAAAGATTTAGGGGCGATATGGTGTATAGGAGATGAGATGATGTTGGGTAATGCTGAAAGCACACCACGTGCAGCATTATACAAAGCCTTGAAAGCGAGTGGTTATACATTTAGTTTTACTGGACATCAAAACAGCTCATCTCAAGGCTTACCTCAAGATGATGAAAGCTATCAGTTTCATTCTGCCGTATCAGGAAAATATATTGGTGGATCTTCCAAGCGAGGTGTCTTAGAAGATTTGGGTGCAATCTGGAATCAAGGAAGATTGAAAGATCATAAGCCACAAACGATATTTATTACGTTAGGATCAAACGACATAGGCAATGGGCATGACCTCAATACTGCGCCTGAAAGATTGAAGAAATTGATAGAAAAAATCTACACGCTGCGTTTTGTTGGTAATCCAACCATTTTAGTATCTTCTATTCCTCCAAATAAGAGTGATGAAGCACATAGAACCAATGTGATGTTGTATAACACAGCTATCTCCTCTATGGTAAACGAACTGAGAAGTAAGGGTAAGAATATTGGGTTTGTAGATCAATATACTGTCTTAGAAGATAAGTTTAAGAAAACAATGCAGAAAGATATGATACACCCTACAGCATTGGGCAACGAAAAGATGGCGCAGCAATGGGTGCAAGGTGTTACGGACTACAAAAAGAGTATTGATATATCTACTTCAGTAGAGAAAGCTGTAAGTCTTTACCCTGGAAGTAAAAGTAAATTCAAAGGTTTTGATGTGTATGAATTTAGACTCAAAGGAAGAGTAGGAGTTAAAATTGTAGCACCAGAAAAGCCAGCAAAAGGTAAGCCATGGTTGTGGAGAAGTCTTTTTTGGGAAGCTATCCACCGCTTCAATGAAGCAGACCTTGAGTTAGTGAAAGAGGGGTATCACGTCGTGATTGTACATGGAGATGTAGCAGGGCATCCAAGCGGTAACTACAACATAGACGTTGCGTATGACTATCTCACCAAAAACTATGGTTTCTCAAAAAAATGCTCTATGGCATCTATGAGTAGAGGGAACTTGTCGCTCTTCCGTTGGGCAAACGCTAACCCATACAAAGTAGAAAGCATCTATGTAGATAATGGTGTGTGTAACCTTAGAAGCTGGCCTGCAGGAAACCGTGTACCAGGCAATGAAAACGTTACTACAAATGGTGACCCTGCATCTTGGGGATACTTTAAAATGAAATTTAAGTATGCTACTGATGAAGAAGCACTCAATAGCAAGCAAAGTCCCATTGACCTATTAGAGCCACTTGCCAAGGCAGGTGTACCTATACTTACGGTATGTGGTAGTGGCGATAATGCTGTTCCTTACGAAGAGAATGATGCTATTTTAGAAGAGCGTTACAAAAAACTGGGTGGAGACATCAAAGTCATTATTGAAAACAAAGGTCATTCACATGGTATGGTAGACCCTACGCCTGTGTTAGAATTTATCAGAAAACATACGAATAAATAATCTTAAAGAGTAGAGTTA
>WTJX01000085.1 GCA_011524675.1 Cytophagales bacterium | reverse complement strand
AGATGGTTTTGATACCATGGTACAACTATCAGATGCTCCCATCATTATCATTGAAGGAGATGAGTATCTTTCCTCTCCATTAGATAGCAAGCCTAAGTTTTTAAATTATCATCATCATATCTTAGTATTAAATGGCATTGCTTGGGATCATATGAATGTATTTCCGGACGTTGATACTTATATCTCTCAGTTTGAAACCTTAGCAGACAAAACACCTAAGTCTGGCTCTATTATCTACTATGAGAATGACGCTGTAGTAAAAAAGATGGCAACTAAGAAACGTACTGACGTCCACTTGTTTCCTTACAAAGCTTTATCTGCCAAATACAAAGATGGAAAAACCTTAGTCGGTAGAGAAAAAATAGAAGTTCCTTTCTTTGGTGAGCATAATATGATTAATGCTAATGCTGCCAAAGAAGTATGTGCAAGACTAGGCATAAAAGAAGATGAATTTTTAGACGCTATTTGTACATTTACTGGAGCAGCGAAAAGATTAGAATCTCTTGGAGAAAATAAAACAAAAGAAGTAAATATATATAAAGATTTTGCACATGCTCCTTCTAAACTAAAAGCCTCGTGTAATGCTGTCAAAGAATTGTTTCCAAAAAGAAAACTAGTAGCCTGTATAGAGCTTCATACCTTTAGTAGCCTAAACAAAGACTTCTTACCTCAATACAACAAAAGCTTTGATGCAGCAGACGAAGCCATTGTTTATATCAACCCAAAAACACTAGATAGTAAAGGAGGGCAAACTATCAGCGAAGGTGAACTCCAAACATACTTTGGTAACAAAAAAGTAAAACTTTACCATGATATTAATGAGTTGAGTACTTTCCTTGAAAAACAAAAGTGGGAAAAAAGCAATTTATTACTTATGAGTTCTGCTAATTTCGGTGAGTTGGATTTTGAAAAACTTGCTGATTCTGTGCTTAACTCCTAATAATCTTATTAGTCACTTAGGATATACAATATAAGGCTTTGCAAAACCATCTTTTCCAAAGCCTTCAATATATCATAAACAAAATATAGCTTTCATTATTTATGAATCTTAAACTAACCAAACCTCTAGCTTTTTTTGATTTAGAAGCCACAGGAATCAATGTGATTGCAGACCGCATTGTTGAAATATCTATCATTAAGCTAAACCCTAACGGTACAGAAGAGGTAATGACTGAAAAGATCAACCCTACCATACCAATACCAAAAGAGGTTTCAGAGATACACGGTATCTATGATGAGGATATAAAAGATGCTCCAACCTTCAAAGAAAGAGCCAAAGACTTTGATCGTTTTTTGAAGGGCTGTGATTTGTCTGGCTTCAACTTAATACGCTTTGATGTACCCATGTTGGTAGAAGAGTTTTTACGTGCTGGTGTCGATTTTTCTTTAGACAATCGTTCTATTGTAGATGTACAGCGTATTTTTCATTTAATGGAGCCTAGAAATTTAAGTGCTGCTTATAAGTTTTATTGCAACGGTACCTTAGAAAATGCACATAGCGCAGAAGCAGATACACGCGCCACCATGGAAGTATTGCTGTCTCAAGTGGATAGATATAAAGGAGTAAAAATAAAAGACGCCAAAAGCGAAAAAGAAATAGAGCCTGTTACCAATAATGTAAAAGAGCTTCACCAATTAAGTACATATTCGTTTGCAGACTTAGTAGGAAGAATCGCCTACAATAGCAAAGGAGAGGAAGTGTTTAATTTTGGTAAGTATAAAAACAAAAAGGTAACTGATGTATTCAAGTCAGACCCGTCTTACTACGACTGGATCATGAAAAATGACTTTGCTCTTTCTACTAAGAAAAAGTTAACAGAGTTACGATTCAAAATGAAGTTAGGAATGTAGTAATGAAAGAAGATTTTTTACATTTTATATGGAAGTTTCAGTATTTCGATCATCAACAACTCCTAACGGAGAATAATGAAGTAGTTCAAATAAAATCTAGTGGTTTACTAAATCATAATGCAGGTCCTGATTTCTTGAATGCCACAGTGGTTATTGACGGTATAGTATGGAATGGCAATATAGAAATTCATGTAAGAAGTTCGGATTGGTATAGGCACAAACACGAGCAAGACAGTGCTTATGAGAGCACTGTCTTGCATGTAGTATGGGAACACGATAAAGACATATGTTATGCCGATGATACCAAAATCCCTGTTCTTTCGCTCAAAGATAAAACGCCTTCTTTTCTTCTCTCTCGCTATGAAGAGATTATAGCCTCCCTCTCCCCTATCCCCTGCCAAGCACATCTTGGTAATATAGAAGACTTTGTTTTTGTACAAACTTTTGAGAAAGCTTTAATACAACGCCTAGAACAAAAAGCAAATCAAGTAAAGACCCTTTTGGTAAATAATGGGGGAGATTGGAGAGAAACAACCTATCAGCTACTTGCCCAAAATATGGGTTTCAAGGTAAATAAAGATAGTTTTTTGAATCTAGCTCAAAAAACTAAGTATAGTTATGTGCAAAAACATATCGATCAATCTCATCAAGTAGAAGCTTTTTTGTTTGGTCAAAGTGGACTTTTACCATCAAAATCTGTAGATGACTACACAGAAAAACTACAAAAGGAATACACTTTTCTCAAACAAAAGTATCAACTAAAGCCGCTTACTAGTGTTTCTTGGAAGTTTATGCGTATGCGCCCAGCAAATTTCCCCACCATTAGAATTGCTCAGTTTGCAGCTATACTTCAAAAAAGAGAAGATTTATTTTCAAAGCTTATTGAATTAGAACCTATTTCCGATTACATCTCTTTCTTTCAGCTAAATACATCTACCTACTGGGATACTCACTATCGCTTTGGAGATAAGAAAGAATATGGTAAGAAAAGCCTAGGTAAAGAAAGTATTTACAATGTACTTATCAATACCGTTGCTCCTTTATTGGCATGTTATGCCATAGAAAAAGATAAAGCCACCTATATGGATAGGGCTATTAGTTTACTTGAAGCTGTTCCAGCGGAGCAAAATAAAATAACTCGTTTATGGAAAAAAAACGGGATAAAATTTAATAATGCTGCAAATACACAGGCAGCTATTCAGCTATTTAATGATAGTTGTTATCACAAAAAATGCTTGGAGTGCACAGTTGGCTATTCTATTTTGAAAAAAAACGATAAATAGTTTGTCCTCTTCTAGATCAATTTCAGTCTTAAACTTCTTCAATACTATACTACTATTTTTTGATTTATATCATTCACATACCGATTATAATCTTTCTAATTGTTTTCTTTAAAAAGAAATTTAATTTACCAACCTTAGAAAAGTATTACTACTGGGCGGTAGCCTATAAACTCACTATTGGTTTGGCTCTATATGCGCTTTATGTATATTATTACAAAAATAATAACCTTGATACTTTCTATTTTTTACATGCTTGCAAAACTATAACTTATCTTTTCCAACATGATTTCAATGATTTTATAAACTTATTATTTTTTGGTGAGATCTCTTCCGACTATAATTTTGCTTTTTTATTTATCGATGACACAAGAAGCTCTTTTTTTATTCGTCTCATCTGGATCTTTTCTTATTTATCCTATGCAAATCCTTGGCTTATCTGTGCTTATCTTTCATTATTTTGCTTTTTTGCGAGCTGGTACTTGGTAGTAAGTTTAAGTAAACTTTCAGAAAAATATACTTACATAGCTCTCTTTGCTTTTTGCGTTTTCCCTTCTACGACATTGTGGTCGTCAGGAATATCAAAAGAAACAGTAACTATAGGTTGTATTTATATCCTTATATCATTCGTCATTCGTTTGGTCAAGCTAAAATATAAAATTTCCTTTTTGCAATATTTAGTTAGCATATCTTGCTTTTGGTTTCTATGGAAAATCAAATTTTACTATGGAGCGGTTTTATCTATCTCCATAATATGTTATTGCATTTTATACTACACACAAAAACTTTCTGTCATCAAAAAAATTATCCTAAGCTTTTCAGTACTTCTGTGCTTATTTGTTTTGATGAGATTAGTCTTTCCTAC
>WTJX01000724.1 GCA_011524675.1 Cytophagales bacterium | reverse complement strand
TCTTTGTACTTCGTACTTTGTACCTTGTACTTAATGCAGACTTTTGTAAAAACCCAGATAATCGAATTTTAATGTAAACTAGCTTCTTATCTACTATAAAAAAACATGCTATGGTCACTACTTCGCAAAAACTTATCAAATTTAAACACTTTGTACATCAGTTTGTGTCTCCTACAGAGGAAGAGTGGGACTTTATGGCGCAATGTTTAGTATTAAAGCACCTCCCAAAAAAGTCATTATTGTTACAAGCAGGGCAAGTATGTCAGTCGGTAGCTTTCGTAAACAAAGGCTTGTTTCGTGCTTACAAACTGATAGAAGGCAAAGAGGTTACTCACTATTTCCCTATAGAAGGTTTCTTTGCTACTGATTATGCTAGTTTTATCAATAGAACGCCAAGCCCAGACACTATTGAGGCATTAGAAGAGTCAGAAGTCTTATTATTATCCTACGAAAACATTCAGCTCGGCTATGAAAAGTACCATGTATGGGAACGTTTTGGTAGGCTGATTGCAGAGTTTTTGTACATGAAACTAGAAAAAACGATACAGTCGTTTCAGCTGATGACTCCCGAAGAGCGATA
The DNA here is from genome assembly GCA_011524675.1 of Cytophagales bacterium. Taxonomy (GTDB): domain Bacteria; phylum Bacteroidota; class Bacteroidia; order Cytophagales; family JAAEPT01; genus WTJX01. Next base: position 3,420 of record WTJX01000724.1, on the reverse strand, counting down.
TATCAAACTCATGCAAGAAGAGCCAAGCCTTTTTGAGCGTGCCCCACAGCAATATGTAGCTTCATTTTTGGGCATTGCGCCAGAGTCGCTCAGTAGAATACGCAAAAGAATAATGGTAACCAACCTTTAGCTTCTGTGCCACCATACCCATAGCATGAGTACTGGGTGAATGAGTATCAAGCGTAGGTAGGCTATCCAACTAGCAATACACAAACTTTCCGTACATGAGCCTATTTGTATGAAATATATGTGTGAGGGTACAAAGGCGATCAACATCAAGACGATAAGCATAGCTGCGTATCTCCTATATTTTTTACTTTTAATATAGTAGATAAAAAGCTAGTTTACATAAAATCACATTATCCAGCTTTTTATAAAAGTCTGCATTAAGTACAAGGTACAAAGTACTAAGTACAAAGAATAATACCTTCTTTCTGAACTGTTAAAGCACTAAAAAGAGCATACTATCTTTTTTTATGCTTTCATTTTCTTGGTACTTTGTACTTTATACTTCGTACTATTCAACGGCAATTTAGTTTTTGCTTTACTATATCCTAGTAGTACACCTCCTAAAACAATAACCTATACTGCGGAATAGGTAAGATACCCAATTGATACTCCTCTGTAAGTTCTTGCGTCCTTTCGTTGTACCTGATCGCAAAAATGTTGTCTCTATTCGTAAAGTTTTGTATTTCTATTCCCATTTCATGTGTAACTTTCGGTCTGTTCAGACGATAATATAGCTTGATGTCTGTACGAAAATAGTTGCTAAACCTTTGAGAAAAAGCATTTTCGTCATCTATCACTTGATTGCCTTCCAAAATAGAAGCCTCTCTATCCAAAGGAGAATAAAACCTACCCCCTGCATAAGTAAATTTCCAATCGAAACTCAATTGGTTCTTCTTAGCTTTTCCAACTTTCCATTCCTTACCTGCCAATAGGTTGATGACATACTTGTTATTAAATGCACTATTTCTTGTTTTGCCATCACTACCCTTGTATTTGGCATTAAACAAAGACGTAGTGAGCAAAAAGTAATATTGCTTGCTGTAAAACTTTTCTAAAGTCAATTCTACACCATAGTTATAGCCAGTACCTTCATTCACCAAATCACTATTGTCAGGAGTACCAAAATCAGCCCCTATATTCACTAGCGAAAAAGAAGAAGCCGTATCTTCTATCGGAATATTACTAAGCTGCTGATAATAAACCTCTGTTTTTAGTCTCAAATCCTCACTAAAAGAATGATCCCAACCAGCAGCCAGTTGCCTGCTCCTAGTGAAGTCTAAGTTTTTGTTCGACAGTTCACCATCAGATCGCCTTCTTTTGTAGTAAATAGGCAGAGCTTGCAGTTGGTGATGAACACCAAAACCAAAAGAAAAAGTATTTTTACTATTGGGCTTAAACTTCAAGCCTATACGAGGTTCTAGAGCATTGCTCTTGCTTACATTAAAATATAAGTGATGCACGCCCATGTTTAGGCTAACTTTATCATTAAACTTGTGCTGCCAGTTGGTATATATTCTTGATAACAAACCCGTCCCCTCTTCATCATTTATGACAAACCAAGTATTTGTACTAGGGGATATAAGGCTACTGTCTGCAAATTTGATGTCATAAAAGTCCGTGATCAAGCCACTAGTCCATTTGTTTTGACTGTTGATTTTACTGTTAAACTTGAGGTGAGCGCTATATTTATTTTGCCTCTCGCGTACATCTATATAGCGAACGATGTCTGTAACACTAGTATTATTCCATGCCACAGAATCTACATTTGCCTCAGAGTATTGATGAGATGCTGCCATAGTTAATTTATAAGATGTATTCTTATTGAAGAAATAGGTATGGCTAAGCCCCAGTATTCCTACGGAGTTATTATTATATATATCCTCCGTCTCATTGCTAAAACTATTTTGAGCGTCTAAGTCAGTTTCGCTTCCCAACAGATTGATAGCACTTTTTCCTCCCAAGGCAAAGAGCGTAAAGCGTCCTTTGTTTTCTGTAGGTAGATTAAGCTTAAAACTTAAGTCTTGGTATTTGGGCACAGCAGAACCAGTACCTACACTCATACCTATGGCATCAAATGCCTCCAGTGTAGATAAGCGATAGTGTAAGATATAAGAAGCATTGCTTTCCTTGGAAAAAGGACCTTCTGCACCCACTTCAAAACCATTGAAACCAATCTGTCCCAAGAATTCATGTTTTTCATTATTTCCATTTCGCATTTTGAGGTCAAAAACCGCCGAAGTAGCATTGCCATAACTAGCAGGGAAGGCAGCCGTCAGAAAGTCTGAGCTAGCCAAAAGGTTATTATTAATCATACTTATAGGGCCTCCCGACGAACCCGACGTCCCAAAGTGGTTAGGGTTAGGGATGTCAATATCTTCCAAACGCCATAGCAGCCCTAGCGGTGAGTTTCCCCTTACCACAATATCATTTCTAGAGTCGTTGCTGTTTTGTACACCTGCAAAGTTCGCAGCCATACGCGAAGGGTCATTTAAGCTCCCCGCATATTTGGCCGCTTGCTCAGCATCAAAAGAACGTACGCTTACCGAAGCATTTTCATTGTTTACTTCTCCGTTTTTCTTTGAACTGATTACAATTTCGTCTAGCTTGGTAATAGACTCTTCCATTTGTATGTTGACCTGTAGTTCCTTTCCAGAAACCACCAATAAGTTAGAGGCAAAATAGTCCTGATAGCCCAGAGAGCTTACCTTTAAAGAAACCCTACCTATAGGCGCATCTTTGATGACAAAATAACCATCTACATCAGTTGCAGCTGCAAGTATGGGGTCAGAGTCCAAAACCATCACTGTCGCTCCTATTACCGGATACCTAGAGTCCTTGTCAATCACCTGTCCCCTCACCGTTTGTGTTTGGCTGCTTTCTCCTTTCGACAAAAAACAGCTAAATAGTAAAATAAATAAGTTGAATTTTTTCATATATGATACGTTTTAAGTTATAGGTTCTACGTTTTACGTAGTCCCTATATGGAATGCATTTTTAATCATGATGCTGTTAAAAACCACAGCATAAGCCAAAGTTCAAAAATTAAATGGTACGCTCTATTGACTTGGGTTAAGAAATATCAATAGTATTAAGTTTTAGGTTCCACGTCTCTGGAACGAGTACATAGTCCGTGAGCTCTGAGCTTTGGGCCGTTGGCTATTAGCTTTTTTTACACTCATAATCCATAACTCAAAACTAATCACTGTAAAAACCCATAATTCATAACGCATAACCCTATTAATCACTAATCTTTAAACATTAATCACTAAAAACCTCCTTCATTACTTTAATTTTTTAATTTTTTCATTCCTACAAAGCTCTATCCTTCCAATCCAAACGACACTACATTATTAATTTTTCATTCTTCATTATTAATTAATTTCTAGCCACTTTCGTGGAATAAAATCGTGC
>WTJX01000294.1 GCA_011524675.1 Cytophagales bacterium | reverse complement strand
ATTCTGTACTTACTAAATTAATTCCTTACAAAATATGATTTTATGCCATTTCAGAGGTGTTTTCACCTTCTTCCTTTCCCGTTATCAACTTCAAAAGAAGTGCTAAGCTTTCTTTTTCCTCCCATGTCTTATCATTTTTCATATTCAAGTATTCATAGATTTTAGCACAATGTTGGATCAACTCCATGTATTTTTTGGTGGAAAAGAGTGCTTCTCCTATGCCATCATCTGTCATGCGGATGAGCTGTGCATTGCTTTGTGTTAAGGTATGTATGATGTCTATTGACTTATCCTGTGTTGATTCTAGTTTCATTACCTGCATTCAAGTTATAAATATTTTTAAGCTAAAGGTAACAAATTATTTTAAAATTAGGACATTTCAGTCCTATTTTTACTATACTTTTTTAGTCATCTTGACTTTATGAATAATCAAGAGAAAGATATTCCTAAGCTTTTTGGAGAAGAGATTAAGAGGTTAAGAAAAGAACAGGGATTGAGCCAAATAGATTTAGGTGTTAAAATAGGGGCTGATGATAGAAAGATAAGACGTATCGAATCGGGAGATATAGACACCTCTTTCTCAACCGTTGTAAAACTCAAAAAAGCCTTAAATTTTTCGATTGATAAATTCTTGAAATCTATTGAATAGAAAATTGAATTGCGGAGAAAATGGTATTATCCGAAAACGAAATTCAAAGAAAAATCATTCTTATTGGTGATCGAATTGTCACACTCAGAAAAGAAAAAAGATTAAAGCAATTTTAGTTTGCAGATAAACTAAATATTAGTGAAGCTTCACTTTTACATATTGAGAAAGGAAGGACTAACCCAACTTATAGAACACTTTGTTTGGTAGCGGATGCTTTACAAATAATGATAGGAAGTTAAAAATAAGGTGATTTTCATTTAATCAATGTTAACGCCTTGCTATAAAGCGTAGCTTCTTTGTTTAGAGCAATATACTAAAATATACCTCAGAGTCGAAACTTTGGTTTCGGCGATTTATCTTAATTCCTTAGAAATCGTCTGAAACAAAGTTTTCGACGGAAAGAGAATAAAGCTAAACGCTTACTCCTTCCTGCTCATTTACCTAGAAAAGAAGAGGTTATACTTCCAAAAGGGGTTACGGAGCATGATGAAAAGATAAGTGAGAAAATCACTGAAAAGCTAGAATATACTCCGGGTAAATTCTATGTACACAAGACTGTCAGACCTGTTTACAAGAAAAAACATTCCAAAGATCAAAAACAAGTAGAAGCTCAATCAATAGAGGCTAAACAAACTCTTGAACCAGAAGTAGTGGTAGCACCTCTTCCCAGTCAAGTAATACCTAATGGCAATGCAGGAGCTTCTTTGCTCGCTTATATCTTTGTAAGCAAATTCATTGATCACTTACCTTACTATCGTTTAGTAAAAATATTCAAGAGAGATGGCATGACTATTCCCGAATCTACGATTACGGGTTGGTTTGCAAAGACCTGCAAATTACTTGAACCTCTCTATGAGTTATTAGCTCAGAAGCTTTCTCAAACTGATTATGTGCAGATAGATGAAAGTCCCATGCCTGTACTGAGCAAAGATAACCCTGGTAGTACACACAAAGGATATATGTGGGTGAGTCATCTCCCCAAAGAAAAGGTAGTGCTTTTCACTTACGACCCTAGTAGAGCTAAGACGGTCGCCAATATGCTATTGGCAAACTATCAAGGCTGCATACAGACCGATGGATATGCAGGCTATGAAGAAGTCTCTAAGAAAAAGGAGATTGACCACATCTGCTGTATGGCTCACGCAAGGCGTAAGTTTGAAAAAGCAAAAGACAATGATAAGACTAGATCAAGTCATGCAATGAAGCAATTTCAGTTAGTGTACGCCATAGAGCGCTTTGCTGTTAATCATGAATTAACTATGGAAGAACTAGCAGAATTACGTCAAAAATATGCTAAGCCTATCTTAGAAAATCTATATGAATGGATGGTAGAAGAATATCCTAAGGTATTACCTAAGAGTGGTATAGGAAAAGCAATGGCTTATACTATGAAATTATGGGAAAAGTTGATCAAATATATAGAAAATCCTGTTTGGCAGATAGATAATAACTGGGTGGAAAATAAGATTAGACCGCTAGCCTTGGGTAGAAAAAACTATCTGTTTTGTGGTTCGCATCAGTCTGCACAAAGAGCTGCCATGATGTATTCATTTTTTGCCACTTGTCAGGCTAATAATATTAATCCTCTTGAATGGCTAACTGAAACGCTCAACAAAATCCCCGACACGAAAATGCCTGAGCTTGAGAAACTACTCCCCATTAGTATACAAAAATAGTCAATAAAGCAATCTAATATAATACGCCCAACACCGTGGGCTTACGAAGTAACGATTCTGTAATAAAGAAATTAGCACTTTTTTTGAGTTCTATCTCTGTAGCATCGTCATCATATGATTCTGATTCATTAGATGTAGAAAGTTTTATTGATACTTTAGAAATAGATGACGAACCATTTGCCAAACAAGGTACTTTTATGAAAAAACGATCTTCGTCTTTATCAATTGTCAAAACGCCAGATGTTGTTAGTGAAGGACCCATCTTTGCTATTTTTAATTCTTGAGCCACCATCCTGTTTTTATCAACAATTAAAACAGGAAGAATTAGAGTAAATTCGGCTACCTTTTGACCGCATATAAGTACTTCATGTTTTGCAAAAGGTTCGTATTTGATATTTACATTTAGTCCCTTGTAACCTTTTGACCATACCACTTTGTTGTTATCATTTAATTTTTTGGTTAGTACCGCTTTGAATGAAATAACATCACCTGGGCAAAAACCAGCACTAGCAATGGTAGAGACATCTTGAAAAAGAGTAGTTTTTGGGTTTAAAAACATTACTTTCACCGACCCATCATATGCTGTTGTAATATTTTCTTCACTATCATCACAGTCACCAGAAGTTAAAACGCTACCAACAGGTTGTTTGCAATGAAATCCTAAGGAAGCACCACCTACTTTATCGCCGTCCATATCTTCAAAATATTCTTCCTTTATATAGACTCCATGCAGGCTATCACATTGATCTGTATTAGTCGTACTAGAGTTAGGCGGAGGAGTACAAAACCTCCCTAAATACGTACTCCCTCCTTCATTGTCTCCATCTGCATTCAAATAATAATCTATCGGATTGTCACAACAATCACCATTAACATCAGTAAAACTATATTTGTCAGTGATGTCGGTATGATCGATTATTTGGGTACAACTACAATTAGCTTGATCTATTTTGTAATAGTCCGTATAATAATGGCAGGCATCTTCTCTATGGCTGCTACAGTTTGGAACTGTACCGTCTGGTTTTACACCATTGATACAAGGATCACATTCATCTGGTGTACCATCTTTGTCAACATCCGTATCCGTCTGTCCTAAGGCAATACATTTTCCACATTTATTTACTGTCCCTATACAAGGGTCATTGCAGTCCGCTACCTTATCATTATCTAAATCTTCAGGTTCAGTACCTATAGGCACACAATTACCACAAGCATCAGTTTCATTTTCTGTTGGAATCTTTTCTACAGAGATAGGAGCTTCGTCAAAAAGACAAGAACAACCATCGTCACTTACAGGGTATGTCCTAAGTATATTATACTCACAACTACCAGGAGCGGTTTTAATACATGCTATCACATCATCATCACAAGGGCCACAATTATCACTACTCGCCATCCTAGCATTACTTGAAGGATCAGGACAACCTGGGTTTGATCCTTCATCACTCTTCTCTCCTTCCAAATCCTTTGGGTTTTCAGTGTCGGTAGAAGAATTTGGTGGTGGTGCTGTCTCGCCTGTGCGTCCTGTGTTCAAGTCTGAGCCTGTCGGCTCTTTTGCCTACGCGCGCACTGGCTACTCGCTGAAAAGACCCTAAGGGGGCTTTTCTTAACGCTTCGTCCCTCATCTACTTCATAGTCTGCCTCATAAGTATCTATGGGCAAGCGTTTCACCTTGATCCGCTG
>WTJX01000688.1:2640-4015 GCA_011524675.1 Cytophagales bacterium | reverse complement strand
CATCTATTGCGTTTGATGGTGATCTTGACCTGCAATGCCATTGGCGTAATGGTCACTACGTTTCGATAAATCCTACCAAGGAACAGCGTAGGTCGATTTTCGGTACTGCCGACAATATTTGGCCGCGTATCATGTTGCGTGGTGGCTTTGATGGCAAAGGTTTCAAGGCTACTGTGGCGTTTCAGCGTGATTTGTGCGACAATATGTCGATGTTGGAGCAAGTCGAAGCGACTAGCACTTCCATTCGGCATAGCTCTAATCTTCGGTTGAAGATGGACGAGCTAATTCAAACCTTCGAAGGCTTGAAAGCTGGTTGGGATAACCTCGCAGAAGTTGCTGCAAATATGCAGTCTCGTAACGTTAACCAGTACGAATTTATTCGTGAGGTATTCGCGGATCGAATGCCTTCGCAAGATCAATTGAACTTGCTTGCTCTTAATCCTAATGCCAAGATTCGTGCAATCAAGGTTTGGGAAAATATGATCAAGGCGATGGTTACTCGCGTTAATTCGGAAGCCGTCAAGTCAGGTCGTGCCACTGGACGCGAAGAAATTTCCGCGTGGGAAGCGTATAACATGGTGCAAGGTTACGTGCAGCATGACGCTCAGGCAAAGGCTGGTTTTAAAGATCAGTTCAGCCGTATCCTACGGGCTGCAAATGACAAGCACGTTAAACGTGCTGCTCAAATCGCTATGGCTGCATAGCGTGGTGTCCTTTCGAGAGCCTCTGCCCATTATGTGGGCAGGGGTTTTTTTCTTTTTTTTTCTGGAGGTATCCAATATATGGAAGCTTTTTACGAGGTTAGCGGAATTGTAATCTCTCTAACAATACTAGGGACAGCAATTTATTTGTGGAATGACTAACACTTTTTAAAAACGGGTTGACGTAACTCCTTATGTGGCAAGGGGTTACGACGCCCGGCGGGGGGGTTGGATTTTCCCTAAGTCCTTGGTACACAACGACTTACAAATTCTTCCCCCACTATACTAAAAATCATAACCCATTGGTATCAAACGACTTATGGCTTTTTCACCCCCGGATGCCCACATTATGAACATTTGATAATCGGCAGCGGTATGGTATAATTGACCTAACGTGTCACTCTGTATCAGCCCATATCGCTTTCTATAGTCCATAGTCCGACTGACGCTCTGGACACGCGAGTTTTTTCAAAGTGAGCAGGATGGTCATCATCCGTCCCAGCCCTGCTAGCGTATGCAGTCCCACAATAGTTTATAGCACCTGAGTTTCTACAATATAGTCCCAGCCAATCTAGGGTCTTCAGTCCGATGATAGTCTTTAGCACGCGAGTTTTTATAGTCCCAGCAAAACTAGAGCCTTCAGTCGGCAGAAATAAGTAAGCACGCGAGTTTTT
>WTJX01000688.1:0-2540 GCA_011524675.1 Cytophagales bacterium | reverse complement strand
TCCCAGCAAAACTAGAGCCTTCAGTCGGCAGAAATAAGTAAGCACGCGAGTTTTTAGAAAAAAAGAAAGCGTACCATGTATGCGTATGATATTATAATGTAAAGAAGAAGAATGAATAGTGCAATGTGCAAAATCATATATTATCTTTAAACCCCTGCTTGGTATCGGAAGGGGCGATTGCCACACACATAATTTTGAATAGTCGGGCGAATAGCATCAGCACCGTACTTGTTATGAGTCTTATTGTTCTCATTATACTTTGGCGGTTATCCAGCAGTTGTTTCGTTTTATTTCTCTTCCATGCTCATATAGTATTTCTGCATGAGGGAATGATTTTAAAAACTCATGCTCGAAAGATGGAAAATGAAAAGCATCGTCAATATGAACTATTGCACCTTTATCTACATTATCAACAAACAGGGGATACCAATACTTTCTGTCTTCCCCGTCTGGGCCATCAACTATAACTAGATCGTATTTCTCATCCTTTGGAATAGATATGGTAGAAAGAGTTAATTCCTTTCTAGTGTGTATACGAACAGTTACACCTTCTGTTTCGGGGGCATACTTGACATTAGTTTCATACGTGACATAAGTGATGTTTTTGTATTTCTTTTTTAGTGCATTAAAAATAAGTGTCGTTGATCGACCAGCACCGAACTCTAATACCCTGATAGAATCTCCATCTGGCAATATACCGCCAAGCTGTTCTATTTGAAGAGGCTTGAGGGAGTTTGTTCCATACTTCAAGCCAATGTCTTTTAGTGGGTTCATGATAATCTTATAAAAAGAAGATAAAAAGGATGGCCGAGGATCAAGGTTCCGTTTATAATGAAAATATGTCGAACAAGATCGCTCGGCACTCCTAATATAATAATGCAGTGATATATTGAACTACCATGCTAAGATGATAATGAATACATGAACTGCAAAATCAAGTTGCAGAGACAGGATTCGAACCTGTGATCTCAAGCGTATGAAGCTTGCGAGATGACCAACTTCTCTACTCTGCTTAAAATTGTTCTTTTGTTATGGGTGTAAAAGAACACAAAGCACCTGCGATATCTTTCCACTAAAGGTACTAAATAATCGCAACGGCCATACCTACTTCTGTCATGCTTTGCTTTCTGCACAATCTGAATCTGACTGAAACAGAAAACAGATTCATAAGCATCGAGTAGGAACTAGGCCACATGCACCAAAAGGAATTTGTTAAAGAACAGGACACTATATTATACTCTAAGATTCCTCACTTTGGTCAGAATTTTCAGAATTTTCTTGAAGTTTATTTCTGTGCTTAAATAATTTAAAGGCGGTTCCAGTTTCGCTGGTAGATGCTTCAAACTCTTCTTCTGTAATAAATCCCTTGTCAAGTAGAAGTGAAATCAAAGAACTTAACATAACAAATTGAAACTCATTGTTATTGAAGTCGATCTCGAAAAGATTCTTTGCTAAGTTGTTAAGCTCGGCATCATTTAAATTGGGGGCAACCATGTAATTTCCTTGTGTAATAAAGTAGAAAGAAAAATAGATAAAAATACGGTGATGAAGTGAACTGCCATATTAAAGGCGACCCTTTTAGGCAATGAAAATTTGAACCGTAAATTTATCTATAATTATCCGTAAAACTCTGTAAAGAGTACTTCCATAAAACATTATAAAGTTAAGCGTAAGATTCTTCAATCACCATAGCCTCTGTAGTGAGTAATGGATTAATCACTCTCATGAAAACCTATACTTTTCTTGCTACTTAAGTATACTTCCGGCGAGAGGAATTGCCCCTAAAAAAATTCTGAGATTTGCGATTTTTCCCAAAATAGTCAAACTTTCTTTCCCCACGCCCATAATGTGGTCAAGGCATCGTAAAACTTGGTAAAATTCACGCCCTTAAATTTTTGGCAAAATTCCCCATGTTTTTAAGGTTTTATGATATTATTCTTGCTATCTACTTTATATACCACTGTATGGAAAAAGTTAACTCAGGGGCAAAATCGGCAAAATAAAGGCGTTCAGATTTCCCTTGGGGACACTATTTTTTCCTAATTATATCCCCATTTTCATCACGTTCAATAGGATGATCAATTAAATACTGTATAACACACGACTTATGAAGATAGTTGTCCTCGAATCCTGACGCTATTCTGGAGGCGATACTTTCTTTGATGACGGGCAATCCGCACTGTTCACAATCCACTTCTACTTTATAAACGCACAAAAACCACGTAAAAACAAGCAAAAATAATAAAATTGGCATAACTTTTTTGAATCTGGTTGACATTGGATGACTTTCTTTTGAAATAATAAAAATCCTATCTACTTAATCCTAATAATACCACTGAATACACTACTCTGGCACATTAAACGTCCAACGTGTGGGCAAAATCGGCCTTTTTAACACAAAAATCACGGTTTTTTTCGGTTTTTTTGGGGTAGTTTCACTTATTTCGGAGTAAGCTGGTTACATAAGAATTGCACCTGCAACGAACAATCAGAGAAAGCCTCGTTGTATGCCTATATACTATGTGTTTATTGTGTGTGTA
>WTJX01000153.1 GCA_011524675.1 Cytophagales bacterium | reverse complement strand
GGTATTTGACTTTTTTTGCTGCTCTTTGTATGATGTGTTATTTCCCATATTTGTAGAGAGAATTCATTTTTTACGTATTAAAGTAATGTCGAAGGTTGATTGCACGAAAGCTTTACATATGTCTTACAAAACCTTCATCACTACATTAAGTGAAAGAAATATTTTTTCAACCTCTGAAACTACGCTTTTTTAATGATAGAAACAATTATGATCTATGCTTTTAGCAAAGCATGAGCTTTTCGTAAAAAAGGGCTACTGTTTTTTCATAGAAGGCTTTACCTAACTAAGGTTTTGTGCTTAGTCAAGGCTTTCAAAAATTTAAAACCGCAGTTTACTGATTGTAAATGAGGATTTTAAATTTTTGTATAACGCCGAATAAGTGCAAAAAATGGTTTTGCAAAGCCTTCTTATAGACAACTCCCTCCCCATTGTAAGTTTGCCCCTTATTCTTTTAGGTTTAGATAAGGTTTCATAGTATCTTTCAAAAAAAATTGAATCAAGCTTAGCTAGAACTAAAAACTTTTATCCTATATACAAGTCGTATGTTAAAGGTTGAAGGTTAAGCCAAACTCGCAAGGTAATGCTTAGAACGTAAAACGTATATAAACACATGAAACCAGCAGGTTAAAGGTTGAACGTTAAAAGTTGAAGGTTGAGTCTAACACACAAGGGTATGTTTAAACGTAAAACTTAAAACCTATAACGTATATAAACACATGAACCTACCATGTTAAAAGATTAAAGGTTAAGGATTAAAGAAATTTAGCTCACAAGGTCATGATTAAAAAACTCAAAGCCCAAAGCGCATAGCTCATTGCGCAAAGCTTTTTTAACTTGAACACACGGATACACGAACACTCGAACACATTCTTAATACATGAAAATACTCTCTTTCTGTTTTTTGTTTTTCTGCTTCTCTTTAAAGGCTCAGTTTTTTAATCTAGGGCAAAATCCTAGTGATGTAAAATGGCGTGAAATCAATACAGATCGTTTTCAGGTGATCTTTAGCGAAGATTTTGAAGCTTCTGCCCAGCATGTAGCCTCTGTACTAGATTATATCTATGACAAGGGGGCTAAATCTATGAAGAGTGAGCCTAAGAAAATCTCTATTATCCTACAAAGTCAATACACTAGCTCAAATGGCTTTGTTTCTCTTGCCCCGTGGAGGTCTGAGTTTTTTGGTACTACTCCGCAAGACAATGATGTGATGGCATGGCTAGACCTGCTAGCGGTACATGAGTTTCGCCATGTACTCCAACTAGAAAAGCTAAACCAAGGGTTTTCAAAAATAGCATACTGGCTCTTTGGCGAAGCTGGGACAGCGGCTATTTTTGGTCTTACTACGCCGCTTTGGTTTATAGAAGGTGATGCCACCCTCAATGAGACTACACTTACCAATGCAGGCAGGGGACGCATGGCAAGCTTTGAGATGCTTTACCGTACTTTTTTGCTCGAAAGAGGAGGCTATAGTTATGACAAAGCTACCTTTGGCTCATTCAAAGACTATGTCCCTACTACATACCCCGTGGGCTATTATATGAACACCTACTTACGGAGACACCACGGCGTAGATGTAGCCTCAAACATTTATGACCGAGTAGCCAAACGATCCTACCAACCTTTTGCTTTCTCTAGGGCACTCAAAAATGAAACAGGGCTAAATACGGTAAAGACGTACAAAGCAATGAAGAGAGAGCTTAATGTACTTTGGAGAGAAAAAGAAAGAGCAACCTCCGAACAGTACAACACGATTACTCCCACCAATTCAAGTGTTCCTACGAGCTACAATAACCTTGTAGCGACACCAAGAGGTGTGATCGCTAGTAAGTCTGGTTTTGAATTGATAGACCGCTTTGTGAGCATAAGTGATGAAGGTGTAGAGCAAAAGCTTTTAGTCCCTGGCCTATATGATAATTTTAATCTCTCTGCCAATGAAAACTATTTGGTTTGGAGTGAGCATACACTTGACCCTCGATGGTACTATCGCGATTATTCAGTGGTAATGCGCTATGACCTACGCACCAAAAAGAAAAAGCAACTTACACATGAATCAAAGTTATTTGCACCCTCGATCAACCCTAGTGGCACGCTCATTTGTGCTGTAGAAGCAGATGCACAACATCGTTTTTCTTTAGTATTATTAGATGCTGAGACAGGCAATACCCTAAAACGTTTTGAAAATAAAAGTAATGCTTTCTATAAAACACCCCGATGGAGTGAAGACGGCTCTTCTATCGTTGCGGTAAAACTTATGGATGATGGCTATGCTTTGGTGATCCTTGACATAGAAAGTGGTGCAGAAAAGGTATTACTCCCTCCTTGGAGATGTATCGTCTCTCAGCCTGTCTTTTACAAAGAACATGTGTATTTTCATGCGGGACTACATGGTAAAGATAATATTTACGCTATAGACCTAAGGTCTTCAGAAGTCTATCAAGTAACGCAGGCAAAAAATGGTGCTTTCTCTCCCGCCCTCAAAGAAGGAAAATTATATTTCAGCAACTATACATCCGAAGGCTATAAGGTAGCTGTCATGCGTGTAGATACAAGCAAGTGGATTCCTCTCAAAGAAGTGGAAGATGTTTCTATTCATTATTATGCCCCTGTGGTAAAGCAAGAGTTTGGAGGCTCAGTGCTTGACTCCGTACCCGAAAAAAAGTTTAACGTTAGTCCATACGAAGAGACAAAACACCTCATCAATCCGCACAGTTGGGGACCAGCAGCCCCCGATGCTGACGCTCTTGACGCTAGTATAGGCGTATTTGTGGCTTCACAAGATGTGTTAGGAATTGCTACCTCTATCTTGGCATACAAGCAAGAGCCTAGACTTAATGCACGGGAGTATTCGTATGAGCTTACCTATGCCAAGCTATTCCCTGTATTTAAGCTTCAAGCAAGCCGTAGAAAAACGCTTGACATACCAAACTTTATCAATGAGGATAGAGAGATTATACTCTCAGACCATACCCAGAAAGAAATAGGCATGTCGGTTTCCTTGCCATTAAACTATACCCGTAACCAGTATATCACTAACTTATCCTTGAATAGCGGTGTCTTCTTACAAGACAATCATTACGACCTTAAAAACACTCACATAAGCTATCAAGGGCTAAGCCTTATCAAAAAATCGGGATTTCGATTTAGATACCTATATCGAAAAGCTAAGAGAGATATTATCAATAAGTTTGGTATTGATGTTCAAGCCTTGTATCAGACGAGTCTAAACAAAACGGAAAACAATTATTTTGATGGTAATCTCTTTTATGGTAGGCTTATGTTTAATGTACCAAGTCTCTTTAAGCATCACGCTTTTTCTTTTGTAGGCGAACATCAGAAGAGAAATAGACAAAGTAACCTTTCTCCTTTTGGCTTAGTGAGTCTTTTTCCTCTCGCAGACGGCTCAATGTTAGGTGTAAACGACCTACAAACTTTTACGGCAAATTATCATTTCCCTATTGCCTATCCCGATTTGAAACTAAGTTTCATCAGTTATATACAGCGTATCAAGCTCGCTCCCTTTTTCAAGCATTACCGTTCTTCGCAGGAAGGCTCTCTAAATTCCTTTGGAGCAACTATTTCTGCGGACATGAACTTGCTGCGTTACTCCTATCTTCTTGACATAGGGTTAAGAACAGAGTATTTCCCAGCCTACGGTACGTTTTTTACCTCGCCTACTTTTGGCATAACCTTTTAAGAAAAAACAAAGTAATGTTTATACACCTTATCCATTCGGCAAAATCAGTCAATCACCAATTCTTCTACATCGCTCAACTCAATGTTCAACGCTCGAATAGATATCTGTACTTCACGAAACGAAAGCATTAAAGAAAACATCATCAATACAAGGCTAATGCTAAAGGTTATTTGTCCTGCAATGATTTGTCCTTTGAAAAGTAATAACATACATATCACACAAGACAGCAAACTCAAAATCC
Organism: Cytophagales bacterium; assembly: GCA_011524675.1. Classification (GTDB taxonomy): domain Bacteria; phylum Bacteroidota; class Bacteroidia; order Cytophagales; family JAAEPT01; genus WTJX01. The sequence continues at coordinate 108 of WTJX01000153.1, read as the reverse complement.
CTGAACCTTGCATGAATTTTATTAGATTCATTCTTAGTTTTAAATTCTTCATTTGCTCTGTAATCTGCATACTCTTATTGACTTGATAGCGATCGTGCAATGAACGAA
>WTJX01000703.1:1343-4045 GCA_011524675.1 Cytophagales bacterium | reverse complement strand
GCACCCCAGAAGCCAACATATTGTATTTCAAAGATACTGGCGTAGGCATTCCCCCAGAAAAGATACCCACGCTATTTCATGATTTTATGACCTCCAACAAAAAGGGAGGCACAGGGCTAGGGCTTTCGTTTTGCGCTAGAGTGATAGAGAGTTTTCAAGCGACTATTACATGCCAATCGGTACTCAACGAATACACCCAATTTCAACTCACATTTCCATTAATAGAAAAAAAGGAGACAGCCCCAAAAGAAATCCCTACACCAGTTGTAAACAATCAAACCATCTTTATACTAGACGATGACGAGGTACAGATACAAACATTAGAGATATTTTTAGATGATAGCGCGCTAGACATACATTACTTTACAGAGGCACAATCCCTATTTTCCAAAGCAAAAGAAATTCATCCGGCATTAATTTTTACCGACTTAAACATTTTAGATTATGAACCCGAAGCCTTGATAGAAAACTTAACGAGCCTAGTACCCAAGCCCATCATCGTAAGTATATCGGGCGATGAGCCAAGCCAGCACATCAAAGAAAGCATCCATGACTATTTGGTCAAGCCTGTAAACAAAAAAACACTATTCACCATGCTCAATAATTACATAGCGGTGAGCGGTTAGCTTTTGCTTTTTTAGTACTAAGTCTTTAGTACAAAGTCCAAAGATTTTTAACCACTAACCGTTAATCACTAAGCACTAAAACGTTCAACCTTTCACCTTCAACGTTTAACTCATTACTCATAACCCATAACTCAACATTAATCATTAATCTCTAATCACTAAAAAACTCAATACCTCTTATATCTAACAATCTCAAAACCTTATAGGCTCAATCGCTAAAATCATAAACAACTATAACTAAAAACCTACTGTTGAATGATAAACTCAACCCTCCTGTTCTTTGCCAGTTCTTCTTCTGTACATGCCAAACAATCGCAGTTGGTATAAAATGGTCGTGTCTCCCCTACCCCTTCATAGCTTAATCTGTTTTGAGTTATCCCTTGAGCTATGATATGCTTATAAACATATTCAGCTCTTTTTTGTGATAGGGTCAAGTTATAATCTTCTTCTCCTCTACAATCTGTATGCGCTATCAGTTTGATGTATATGCTTGTATCTTGCAACATGTATTGGGCTACTTTGTCTAGTATTTTCAAATCTTCGTCATTGACTACCGCTGTAGCAAAGTCGAAACTGATCGGTACAAATAACGAACGATCAATAACATCTATGTCTAAGCTTTTCATATCTAATGCTATCTTGTCAATGGCATCTAAGGTGTCTAGTATTTCTTCTTGACTGCAATTATCTGACAACACAATTACTTGTGTGCTTTCTACTTTTTTGAATTCTTCGGGGCATTCAGCACAATTATTCACTCCCTCCATTTTGTATGTACCAGGCCCTTTTGCCATAAAGATACTTTGATCTGTTAACAATAAAGTATCGTTTTTGAACCACCGAATACTGTCTATTTTATCATATGCTTCAATAAAGAGTGGTATAGAATCATAAGGGCATAGACTAAAAGCTTTGCATGTACAACTGTCTGTATCTATATGTATGCTAGGTGTATTGGCAAAGCCTGAGTGATAGGGTGTCGTACTAAAACTATTAAATACGGTGGAAGTAAAACTTTTATTTGCTTCCAAATAAAGATGTTTTATACTTCTAGGTATTGTTATTCTATCACTAAAATAACTCAATCCTTGTTGGGAAACTTTCTTAGGCTCTAAAACAACTGTTTCGATAAGCTGGTCTGTAGTACCGTCAATTATATCTATCTTGGTACCCTTCTCACCATAAAGAAAGAGTTCATAACCATATAAATCACTAATGGTAGTATCTCTAGCGAGGGTATTTTGATAGACGGAGTCATCAAATGATAAATTGAGATGAGAGATATAGACTCTATTTTGAATATCACAATTTCTTGCTGGAGAGATAGTCTGGAAATGATCTGCATAGAGCTGCCCCGAATTCAAAAACACATAGATATCATGGTCTGCTTCTATTTCCATATAGCCAGATGGGATATGAAAGTTGCTAAATACCCTAAACTCTCCCCTATCCATTTTACCGCCAAAGGCTTTAAACCCATTGATGGTTACTTTGGTTTTGTCTTCGGTAGCTATCACGATTACACTTTCTTCTACCCCTCCTTTTGATTCTCTCACAAGGTATCGTTTGCCTATTTTATGCGCGGGGATCAGCTGATCAAAGCCAAAACCACCCGATTCATTTTTCGCAAAAAAAGCACCCGATGACACCGCTATAGGCTTGGTGGAGCGGATACGTGTACCTATCATAAAGTTGAAATAATTAATATCAAAACGTTCTATAAAATGCTCCATCTGATCGGGATACAATGCCAACACATACGATTGACCATGATGTAGCATCTTTTTTGTGGGAGTAGATGATTTTTTCTGTGGGTCGTAGGTTACTTTATGAAACTTGGTTGAGGTGGGTATCTCATCTATGGTAATCATAGTGCTATCTTCTGTCGCCATGATAGAGATAAATTGAGAAGGACGTACGGTATGTGGGTCTGTTTCTGTAGAAAAAATAGTACGTTTCCTTTCGTCGTCATTAACGCGTTTGGATGGTTCTTTTCCATTTCTTGGAGAATAATTGACATTGGTCAAATAAGACCCTACCCTAAACTCTTTACCCAAAATCGCTGTACCTTTGGAT
>WTJX01000703.1:0-1333 GCA_011524675.1 Cytophagales bacterium | reverse complement strand
ATATAGTGAATCTTCTTTATTGATTGCTTTCTGAAATTGAATTTCTTGTTCATTGATTATAGTATAAATATCATCTACAAGATATCTAGTGGTGTCATTACCAGGTGCACCAAACATATTAGGTTCTTCTCTAGCTTCATGTACTATTCTAGCTTGAAAGGGATAATTACCACAGAGAAATATGCCTTCATCGAGCAGTACTTTGTTGAGCTTAGTCGCATTGATCATGCCTATGGCGCTGTATCGTTGTCCCAATTCTACAAAGATGGGTTTACTTCTGCTTACATAAAGCTGGTCATTATATAAGAACTGACCATTAAACATTCTTACTCTAAATGAGTCTATGCGAGAAGTGGACAAGAAAAGGTAATGTACACCGGGCTGTATCCTGCTAAACATAGGAGGGATATAGTGCCGTGTATCTTCTTGACTATATGAAAAGTCGTGTAAGGAAAAGGTAAAGAAAAAGATAAGAAAAGCATTCCTTATTCGCATACTACCAATTTAATTATTATGGCTTAATCTATAAAAAAGGAATGAGATTAAAAATTAAAGCATCAGTTATTTGAGGAATTTTTCATATGAATGCTGTATGTGGAGTATATAAAAAGCTAGTTTAGATGAAATTGGCACACCTTACTTTTTACAAAAGTATAGATTAAACAGAAGTTATAAACCACGAAGCATAAAGAATAAAAGAAATGTTACTCTTTATGCTTCGTTCCATCGACAGTAATTTAAATTTTTATTTTACTATCAAAATAGTTAACATAACGCTAAGAATGTAAGCTGTTAGTTAACTTTTTTAAGGTCTATGACTTGCGTTCTGTCAGGCCCTGTAGAAACTAAGTCTATAGAGACGCCTGTTTTCTCTTCAATGAACTGTATGTAGTCATTTAGCTCTTTTGGCATCTCTGATGGGGCTATATTTTCAAGAGAAGAGTTCCATCCACTAAAATCTTGATAGACAGGTGTAAGCTGCTCTCTATCTATATCGTATGGAAACTGTTCTGAAACTGAGTCATCTTTGCTTTGGTAACCTGTACATAGTTTGATAGGGTCAAACTCATTAAGTACATCTGCTTTCATCATCAACAGACTTGTAACGCCGTTAATCATGATGGTATAGTTGAGAGCAGGTAGGTCTAACCAACCACACCTTCTTTCTCTACCAGTAGTTGCCCCGTATTCATTTCCTACTTTTCTAAGTTCCTTGCCAGTGTCGTCAAATAATTCTGTTGGAAATGGACCGCTACCTACACGAGTACAATAAGCTTTGAAGATGCCTATCACTTCTCCTATATTTTTAGGGGCTACTCCAAGACCACTACAT
>WTJX01000200.1:13193-14953 GCA_011524675.1 Cytophagales bacterium | reverse complement strand
CTCTTACTGCTCAACAATGGTATTTTTTATGAGTTTGTGCCTACTGATGAATATTTCAATGAAAACCCGACTAGGCTTACTATTGATGAGGTATCCTTGGGCGTAAACTATGCTTTGATTATGAGTACTAACTCTGGCTTGTGGGCTTATTCTATAGGTGATACTGTAAAGTTTGTTTCCAAAAGTCCGTACAAAATAGTTGTTACTGGTAGGATAAAACATTTTATTTCTGCCTTTGGGGAGCATGTCATTGGTGAAGAGGTAGAGAAAGCAATGAATAATGCCTTGGCAAAATATGAAGAGGCAAAAGTAACAGAGTTTACGGTTGCTCCTCTTGTAAGTGAGGGAGAAGGCAAGTCTTATCATGAATGGTTTGTAGAGTTTGAACATGAACCTCATGATATGGTAGCCTTTGGCAAGGAATTGGATTTTCAGTTGACTCAGCTAAACAGTTATTATGACGACCTCATCAGTGGTAACATTTTGCTTCCATTGACTTTGATTTCATTACCCAAAGGGGCATTTATACAACATATGAAGTCCAAAGGTAAACTGGGAGGACAAAACAAAGTTCCACGTCTCTCCAATGATAGAAAATTTGTTGAGGGTTTAGCTTGATTTTATTCCCCGAAAGGGAAAAAATAATGTATTCCTTAAACTTCTTACTTCATGCTAAAGATTAGGCTCATTGCTATTTTCTTATTAGTAGCTTGTACTTCTTTTACCATCACAAAAGAGGGCTTTCCCTTTTTTGATGTCATTTCTGAAGAGGGAATGCCCGTTGCACTTGCCCCCATCAATATAGATGATCCTTTGATGAACTACGCAGATACTACCTATACGCTACTTACCAAGGATGGAAAGAGACTATTTTATCAGCATATCTATACTCCCGTTTGTATGGATAATGCTTGTTTTCCTGTGAATATCACATTTTATTGGGATATTTTGGGTAACTACCATAGCTATAGGGTTTCAAAAAATAAGCCCCTTACCAAAATAGGTCATGCCCCGTTTACTAAAGAAGACTATGAAAAGCTAGATAGAGTGCTAGCAGATCCATACTCTATCTTAGGGAATTATAGCAAAGAGGATCTAAAACAGTTAGTAGAAGACGACAAAAACCCCAAAAAAGAAAAGACAGATGCCATGAGCGGTGCTACATGGCAGATGGGCGAAAGCCTTGTAATTGATGGCGCTTTATATACTTGTCATACCTTATGGAAGCTATGCAACGGACCAATACGAGAAAGAATAGTAAGTTATACGAAAGAGCATTTGCTAGATGAAAACTTGATGAAAGCGTCCTTAACTTCTGAAGATGATGCTTTCAAGCGTTTTGCGATCGGTCAGTTGCCCGACTTTCCCATGGATGCTATGCACGCAGAAGTTTTACAGCTTGCTTTAGGTCAAGATGCAGACATGAGCTATTGGCTTTTATATCAACTGCCCTCTACCTATTATGCTTTTGATCCCTTCACACTTTCTCTCATTGATCGTTTCAATGATTTGCCTCGCTATGATGTGAGAGTAGCTTGTTTAAAAAAGTTGAGAGAAAATAAGGAATTAAGCGATGGTAGTATGAAAGCTCTGATAGCCAAGGGCTACGACATTGACCCTTCCTTACTGACCAACTTACTTTATGTGCTATGTAAACAAACATCTATCACTAAAGAAAATACAAAGCTTGCCCTAAAGTTGGTAAAAGAAAAGAAAGCAGTACTCGAAGAGGATCGTTTTTTTACTAGAGCTTTTTTGTA
>WTJX01000200.1:0-13093 GCA_011524675.1 Cytophagales bacterium | reverse complement strand
TTTTTGCCTTACAGATCGTTTCTGTCAATCTTTTGAGTTTGTTTATTCGTTCGGCAAGGTAGGTTAACCCTTCTTTTGAAAAATTGCTTATTATGAAGAGTATAGGCGTATTTTTTCTTTATTTAACATTTAGTCGGACGCCAGTAATTCTTCATTATATATTTTTAATTAAGTTATGCCACTTCCGTGGAATAAAATCCTGCGGTTAACGTCTTTATGTCGGTACGTCAATAAGTCTTTACGTTCTTTTGTCTTGTTTCTTTAATCTCAAAAATTGTAAATAGTCAATCGTCCAATTGTAAATCAAAGCCCCTTCATTACTTTAATTTCTTTATTTTTTGGGGGAGAAAGGCACAAACTACCAACTACCACAATTCTCATTATTAATTCTTCATTATACATTATTAATTAATTTATGCCACTTTCGTGGAATAAAATCCTGCCATCTTGAGTCAAGCGCTTTTTCTATCGAAAATACAAATAGCAAAAAACAAAATTTTGTTTTTAGGTTTCTTTTTGCATTTAATGAAATATACTGATTATAAAAATATGTTAATGGGTTATATATAGTTTACTGCATTTGTTTCTTATAACGCCTAGCTATGTAGAGTACAGAATAGATAAGAACTATTCTAAAATATGGAAATGAAGCTTCCGTGATTAGAATAAGCAATTTTATTGTTTACTAATGAAGCCTGCATTACATTAAAACGAATATTAGAATGAATTTTATTTTTTCCACTCTTCTACTAGAGCAGGAATTCGGTCAACTACTTCTTTACCAAATATCACTTCTGTTACTAAGCCCATATGCATGGAATCCACTAATCTGCATAAGTATGAACGTCCACGAGCCCACCAAGTGTCATAACCATCTATTATCAAATAATGTTTGATTTCTCTACTAAGATTTGTTTTAGCTTCCCAAACTTCCCAGCCATCTAACTGAGTTACATATACACCATCAGCAACTCTACTGCCAAAAGTTGTTGTATAATAGTATTCCTTGATTTCCCAAATCGCTTCTGGATCTTTGATTCTTGGGAAAGCGCCGTCCACCCTGCGTGATAAAGTTCTTACTGGAAAATTGTTCTCTGTCAAAGCAGTTAATTCTTTCGGATCGTAATCACAGTCAAAAGTGCCTTTATTCGCTTCGATAAGCATATTTACCAAACCTGTTAAAAACGCATGATCTCGCTTTTCACCTTTTTGTTTGTTCATGGGTAAAGGCAGAGAAACTGATGGATTTAGTTTTAGCTTCGTTGCTTCAAAAAGACTTTTTGCCTCATTCCTATCCATTAAGTTATTTTGAACTTCGTTTGTAAGCACTTCTCCTCGATACTTCATATACCCTTCTAATTGTTTTCCGAAGCTTGTGAGTGTATTATTTTTAATAAGCTTTTCTGGGTTTAGTCCTTCTGATTCAAACACTTCTAAAATTTGATCTACGGTAGGAATAATAAAACCACCTTCAGGTTTCTTTTTAGTTTTTCTTTTTGTGTATCCCAGTCGTTGGTTAAGAAGTTTAATGTTAGCCCAGAATTCTAGAGGTAAATTCTTATAATCGTTATTTGGCAGCATCAAGTCTTTTTAAGTATTCTTCAATAAAATCTTGTAACGAAGTATTCATAGTTTCGACAATACCTTTCAACTCGACAATGTCTATCCTTCTTTCTCCACTTTCGATTTTACTAATAAAAGATTGGGGAACTTCTAGTTTATGGGCTAAATCAGATTGTAACAAGTTGTTACCAACTCTTAAACTATAAAGGGTTTCAAGTAGCACCTTATATTCTTTGCTATGAATACTTTTTTTCACACGACCAAGCTATATATGAAATCAATATAACCCAAAATAGGATATTAACACAATTATTGTTACGTTTGATTAAAAATTCAGATTTATGCAGCTATCACTTGATTCGAAATTCGCTTCATATACACCTCCAAAAACACAGTTGCTAAAGTGGGTTGGTAATAAACAAAAATTCGCTGGAGAAATAACAAAATGTTTCCCTACTGATTTCAATACATTTTATGAACCGTTTTTAGGAAGTGGAGCCGTTATGGCAACAGTTGCCCCAAAATTTGGAATAGGCTCTGATGTATTTAAACCATTAATCGAAATTTGGTGTAAACTAAAAGACAATCCAGACGAATTAGTGTATTGGTATGCAGAAAGGAGGAATAGACTTGATAGTGAAGATAAGAAAGATGTTTACGAAAGTGTAAAGGCTTCTTTTAATGCTAATCATAATGGAGCAGATTTTCTTTACTTGACGAGGTCATGTTATGGTGGGATTGTTAGGTTTAGAAAAGCAGATGGTTATATGAGTACACCATGTGGTGTGCATAATCCAATTTCTGTTGAAACTTTTAGAAAAAGAGTGAAGGATTGGACAGTGAGGATGAAGAATGTAGAGTTCATAAATGCCGATTATAAAGAAGTTTTTAAGACAGCTAAATCAGGTGATTTGATTTATTGTGATCCTCCGTATAGTCACAGTCAAAGTATTTTGTATGGTGCTCAATCTTTCAAATTAGAAGAACTGCTTGAAACTATTTCCGAAGCCAAATCAAAGGGTGTACGTGTTGCTTTGAGTATTGATGGAAATAAAAAGTCAGGAAATTATTTGTGTGATTTACCTATACCTAAAAATTTATTTGAAGAAGAGCTTTTTGTTTCTGTTGGTCGATCTATGTTAAGAAGGTTTCAGATGGAAGGTAAGACGTTAGAGTCTGAAATGGTTTCTGATCGATTACTTTTGAATTATTCGCTCTAAATGTTTTTCAGCCTCTCAGTATGCTTCGTAACTACTTTTAATACTTGATAATACTTCGCTAATCTTTGATTTAGCGTTTTTTATTTTTTTGTTACGAAATATGAACCAAAGTTTAGTAAATACTAATAACTTCTCACATACTGGCTCGTAGCTTAAAATAGACTAAAGCCTGTTTTCTTCATTCTATAACGCACTATTTCCCCTTTTTAATCTCTAACCCTTAATCTTTTCACTTTTTGATGTCTCAAAATCTAAGACTTTTTAGAACTGAAAGTAAATAAACGCTTGGAAGTCGGCAGCATAGGTTTGATAGCATACAATAGCTACTACTACGGCAGCACATACTTTTAAGGCAATATGACTATCTATAAACCAACGCTCTACTTTTTCTTTTAGCCCATAAGACAACCAGTGCGTTATATAGCCCAACACCATCACTAAAAATACTAGACGATACTCCCATAGTATGGTCCCTGCACTTTTCCAGTCCATATTGTTTGCCAACTGCTGATAAAATAAACTGATATGTTCCATACTATTGCTACGAAAGTAAATACGTGTAAACGTAATGAAAGCAAAAGTCAAGGCTATTTTCCACAAGCGAGCAAGTAGTTTGTCCGAATGTTCATAAGGACTTATCAATCGCCAATATTTATATACTACGATGCCCATACCATTTAGCCCACCCCAAATAACGAACTTCCAAGAAGCGCCATGCCACAAGCCACCGATAAGCATGGTAATCAAAATATTGACATTGGTATGAAAGTGCTTAGCTATGTGAGGGACAAGATGCAAAGACAGAAGAATCAAAAAGAAGCCAATGCTCACAACCAAGGCAGTAATAAAGTTGCTTGCATAGAGTACCGTCAAAAAGGTGAAAAGCACAAGAAAGAGATAAGAAAAAGTACTGCTCTTACGGTTACCACCAATGGGGATGTACAAATAATCTTTTAGCCATGTAGAAAGAGAAATGTGCCAACGTTTCCAAAAGTCGCCACAGTGGATGGCTTTGTATGGAGAGTTGAAGTTTTTGGGTAATCGAAAACCAAGCAACAAAGCTATGCCTATGGCAATGTCTGTATAGCCCGAAAAGTCTGCATAGATTTGTAATGAATAACCAAATAAAGCCATGAGGTTAGAAAAGCCTGAGTGCATATTGGGCGCATCAAATACCCTATCCAAAAACTGCATTGCGATGAAGTCTGCAAAGAGCATCTTTTTTATCAAACCCTTCAATACCATATAGATTCCTCTACCAAAGTCATCTTTAGAGATACTTATTTTTTGACCGATCTGAGGAATAAAGTCCGCAGCCCTTACAATAGGACCAGCCACTAGCTGAGGAAAGAAACTCACAAAAAAACCAAAGTCGATGATAGAGCGTAACGGTGGAATCTCCTTACGGTAAATATCTACACTATAACTGATCGTTTGGAAAGTATAAAATGAGATACCTACTGGCAGAATAATTTTATCTACAGTGAAATAGTCTGTATCGGACAGTGTATTGCCCCAAGCTGCCAAATGATTGAATACTTCATATTGAGTGTGAAATAGTGCATTGTATGAGCCTGTAAAAAAGTAGGCATATTTAAAATAACACAACAAAGAAAGGTTGACCGTGATACTAAGTGCCAAAAGCAACTTTTGTTTCCATGCTTCACCTATACGATAAACCCATTGCCCTATAAAGAAATCTAGTATCGTACTAAAAATGAGAATACCTACAAAGAGTCCACTTGTTTTATAATAGAACAATAAGCTCACTGCAAAAAGATAAAGTGAGCGTATATTCTTCTTTTGGTAAATCACCGCATAGAGCACATACACCAAGGTAAAAAATATCCAAAAGTCCGCCTGTGTAAATAGGAGAGGAGAGTCCTCCGAAAAACTAAATATTTTACCTAATCTATTCATGAATCATCTGCTTGAGTACGGTATCTTTGGGTAACTGCAACACTTCCTCCATAGAGTGAGCGATGGCTTCTAAAAGTAAGTCTGCTTTGATATCATAACCTGTTTTGCTAAAATGTATGCGATCGCTAGGCATAAGCTTTTGACGATACCATGCATAGGAAGACTTCAACCCTCCCATGATCTCATAGAAGTCCCATACTGCCATTTTATATTCTTTTGCTAGTTCATAGATGACCGTTTCGGCATCTTTGGTAAACGGATTGGCGTATCTTTTTCTGTAGTACGAATCATTGGGTACGGTAAGCAGAATAGCACAATCTGGATTGATCTTCAAAATTTGATCTATCATATAACGATAGCTATCCTTATACTTATCGGCATTAAAATTAGTGGTGTAGGTATCGTTTGTACCAATAGAGATGATAAACAAATCGGGTTGATAGACTGCCATCTGTCTATAAAAATGACGACACTTTTCGTAGCTTACAAAGCTGGCACCATTGACCCCTATAGAAGTATATTCTATGCCTTTATCATCGTTCATTAGCTCTACGCCCATAAGGACAAACTGAGCACCTATAGTATCTTTTATTTGACGGATGTTGAAACTTATTTCTTTGATCGACTGAGAGAGACGAAACTCTATATATTGTCCTTGATGATTAATCTGGCTACTACAGTAACCTATACTGTCGGGTAGGCTTACTTCATAGTCGTCTGTCCACGTATCATAAAATACGCGCACACGGTCAAAGGAATAAGGAGATGCTGTATAGTTGGTATGGTTGGCATGTATCTGCACCGTAGCCAAGGTATCCTTACATTTTGCCGAAATGCCCGACAAGCCCCATGCTATGGTATCGCGCTTAGAACAACGGTATCCTGTCCACCTGCCGGTATAAGAGACATAAAAGTTTCTAGGGTTGTAAGCTTCTGCCAGCTTATATGGAAAAAGAAAACTTCTTGCTCCTTTGGCACTAGGACTCATGTTCTGAAAGTAAGAACGCAAACGGTCGGGATACAAGTCTGCTTGTATGTGTGAACCTCCTATATGAAAGATATGCAGCTTGCGTTCATAGCCTTGGCGTATCAAATCTAAGGTATGATACAAACGCTTAAAATTGGGAGACTCCTCAGCAAATTTTATTCTGTTAGAATCATAAGCAATAAAGGAATGTACCTCTTTGATGCTATCCAAAATATAATCTTGCGCTTTTGCGCTTACATTCAAAAACAAGCAAACAAAGAACAACTTAATGGCTTTCATTGGCAACATGAGGTTTTAAGTCCAAGTATAAGGTTGAAAAAAACAGTTCAGAAATAATTTTTGTCCCTCCATGTGTAAAATGCACATGGTCATTTCCTACAAGTCCTTTCTCTACCCATGCAGGCATAGAGCCTTCGCCACCCATTGCATCGAACATGCTCCAGTATGCCACACCGTTTTGCAAACAAATATACCTCAAACGTTCATTGAGATAGGGTAGCAATGGATAGGTAAGCATCTCACCATTTACGGTAACAGACATATCGGTAGGACCAATAAACAAAAACTTAATCTCCTTGCCCAGAGTATTGCGCAAGTGGGTAAACTGACGTACTAAATTTCTGCCATACCAGCGTACTTTGGTAGAGTCTTCCAAGTAAGGAACGGTGTTGCCACCGAATTGCAAAATCACTACTTTAGGAGCTAAGTTTTTTCCCATGCCTGCAAAACTTTTCCAATCACATTTGCTAAAAACCGTCCCAGAGTTTCCTCTCATCGCAATGTTGTCTAGCTGAATGCCATTGGGCTTTTCTAAGGTTACTCCATAAAAGTCTGGGCTATGCTTACTCTTCAATACGATCTTTAGGTTGTCTGATGCTTTGGGCAGATCTATCGAGAATTCGTGATATGCACTATCTATCTTTAATGTATCGCTTACGATCAAGTTTTCACCATCGAAACACTCAATACTTGTAGGACTTTTTACATTGCCATAATGCAAGCCGATGTGTGTAAAATCTTTTAGTTTCTTGTAGTACTTCTTTGTTTTGCCTAGGCTGATGGTGGCAGACACCATAGGTAGGCTATCTATGACGGTAGTAGTATCGTTCTTTGCCAACATGGGCGTAAAACGAGAAAGAGACAGAAAAGTACCGTAGCGTTTGTGTGGTGTTTTTTTATAATTGCGTGGATCAAAGAGGGCATAGCGCAACCAATTATCCGATACCTCTACTACCGCACTTATTTGATGATAGACTTGTTTTATAGGAAGGAAACCAGGACCACCACCATCATACATATTTTGTAAGCGATTGCGCAGATATGCGCTGATGCGATCGCCTTCTATCTGAGAGTCTCCATAATGCAAGATACGGCATTGCTTACTCATAAAAGCAGCATGTAAGTCAGCGGTAAAATTAGGATCACTTTTGGGGTATTGAATGCGCTCTAGTTTGGCATAATCAATCTTAGAGAGGTGAGGAATGACTACTTTTTTCTTGACAGTATCTTGAAGCGCAGCTAAAGAGTCTGCCTGAGCTAGGGAATCGGCTACAGCAAGACTATCTTCCAAAGGGGTGAGGCTGGCGACTAAGTTGTCAAGGGTAGAGTCTGCCTGTAAACTGTCTGTAGCTTCTGCAAAGAAAGAACTATAGTGTGGATATTTTACCTTCTGTCCAAACAATGCAATGCCATCTTCCTCTATCTTAGTACCCTCAATACTTCCTTTGCTACTTAAAAAAAGTAAAACAAACAGAAAAAATAGAACTGATACTAAGTAAGCAGCTATGCGTAGAGGTTTTATTTCTGATGAATTATTCATGTAAATTTAAAATTAAGAATTCTTAGAGTAGGGAGGAAATAAAACAAGATAAAAATAATAAAGTACAAAGTATTAGGTACAAAGTACAGCGAGGACTTAACGTTTCGTCATTCGACTTTTTTGAGTTTGAAGAAGTCTGTTTGCTTACAGCTACATTTCTTTCGTCTTTTTTTTATCCTAGTCTCAAAATACTAGATTTGCACAAGGTCTGTTTTATTCATCTAACTCCTAAGAAACGTGTCTATCAATACCCAAAGCTTAGCGTACGCACAATGCCAAGACAAAGAAGATGTCATAGCACCATATCGTGATCGGTTCTACATCCCAAAGATCAATGACAAAGAAGCCATCTATCTCTGTGGCAACTCCTTAGGGCTACAAGCCAAAAGTACAGCTTCTTACTTACAAAAAGAGCTAGGCCAGTGGGCAAAATTGGGCGTAGAGGGACATTTCAAGGGAGAAAATCCGTGGCTATACTATCATAAACAATTTTCGCCACCGCTAGCAAATTTATTAGGAACACTAACAGAAGAGGTGGTATGTATGAATGCGCTGACAGTCAACCTCCACTTATTGTTTGCTAGTTTCTACCAGCCCAAAGATAAAAGAAATAAAATACTCATAGAAGCGGACTGCTTTCCTTCTGACCGCTATGCTGTTGATTCTCAGATAGCATGGCATGGACTAGAACCCGCTGAAGAATTGGTAGCCCTAGAAAGTGAAAATCACGAACTGACTACCGAGCGAATCATAGATCAGATAAATTCACTAGACGATAGCCTTGCTCTTGTTTGGCTAGGGGGAGTAAACTATTTCTCTGGGCAAGTACTTGATATGCAAAAAATCACCAAAGCTGCACATGAAGTAGGCGCGATAGTAGGCTTTGACTTGGCACATGCTATAGGGAATGTAGCCTTAAACTTGCATGAATGGGACGTAGATTTTGCTACATGGTGTTCTTACAAATACCTCAATAGTAGTGCTGGGGGAGTATCCGGTATTTATGTACATCAAAGGCATGCACAAGAGCCAACAACTTTGCGTCTAGCAGGATGGTGGGGTACTAAGGAGCAGGCGCGTTTTGAAATGAAAAAAAGCTTTGAACCCATCCCTACAGCAGAAAGTTGGCAGTTAAGCAATGCCCCAGTCTTAGCAATGGCGGCGCACAAAGCATCATTAGACATTTTTGAGGAAGTGGGCTTCAAGCAACTATTGGACAAAAGTAAAAAACTTACAAGCTACCTTGCTATGCTATTGGAAGAGTTGGTGACAGAAAACAAGATAGACATCATCACACCCAAGGACAGAGGATGTCAGTTATCATTACGAGTATATGGCAAAGAGCAAGGTTTCATAGAAGAGCTAAGGGAGCAAGGCGTGATACTAGACTGGCGAAAGCCCAAAGACTCCAAAGAAAGCTATGGTGTCATGCGTGTAGCACCAGTACCGCTGTACAATAGTTTTACAGATGTATGGCAGTTTGTAAGTATTTTGAAAAAACTACTTGAATAAAGTGAAATCAAACATTTGCTTCATGGAGAGAAAAGTAAACATACTTTATTAGCTCGACGGTTATCATCTAAACATTTTAATAACAATGAAAACTTTTATTTCCATAATTCTTTTTTCTGTAACTTTTCATAGTATAGGGCAAAATCAATCTTTTCCTAGCATTGAAAAAGTAATAACTAAGGATAAACTAATTCATGGAGAAATAGGTAAATATCCAATAACGCTTTACTTGAAATATCAAAAACATTCGTATCATTTAAATGTGTATTCTGTAAAAGGTTGGTATTATTATGATCGTTATAAGATTAAGATCGGACTCGTAGGACTTTATTTGTATGGTGATTTAGTTCTTTATCATTTTGAAGATACGTCTAGAGCAAACAAGATTGTATATTTCAAAGAAAATATTGGTAATCATTGGGATAATGTAGTACACTACTCTAGCTTACAAGATTATAATGAAAAATTTACTTTTAATGACACACTTAGTCAATGGACTAATAATCAAAAAAAATATCGTTTTACACTAGAACAAAAGGAGTTTGATATTTTAGAAAAACGTAATTTATTAAGACTAAGCCCTACACATAGCTTTGATTTGACTAATATTCTTGACAACATGTATTGTGATTTTGAAATCATGGCTTATAACAATGATAGATTAATATTAACATATAAACATCCTTCAAGATATTACTCTATGACAATGTGTGGCGGCGGAACAGAGGAGGGTTTAATCGTATTAGAATTTAATAAATCAAAAGAACTAGAAAACTATCAATTATATACTTATTACAGTTGCAATCTTGATATTTGGCATGATCAAATAAAATCAAACAATACCATTATCTATAAGTGTAAAAAGCTAGATGAACTTTCATATTCACTTATTGTCGATCTATCAAATATTTCTGTTACAAAAAAAAGATAAGTGAATAGAAGATGTTCATTAGTCTTATTAACAATAAAGTAAAATAGATAAATACATAGAGCATAAAATTTTATTATGTAAACTGTATAATAAGCTGAATTTCTATCCGTTTATCATCATATGGATATGAATCAGCTTTTTTTGAAACACATAGCTTTTTATATTTATTTTCCTTAAATCGACCAGTAGTCTAGGTCAATCCGAATTATGCGTGTCATAAAGGTTATGACAATAAACAATTGGAGTAAGTAATAAGTATTTTTGGATGACTACATAAAGTATAATAGCTTCATTCTAGTACTAAACATAAAAAATGAATAGAGTAGACTATCGAGGTATCTTTGAGACATTGTTTTTTGAAGGAAAAAACCTATTAACGTTTATTGGAATAATCTTGGTCTTTTCGGGAATATTTATAATAGCCCAATCTTTTATAGGCGAATTTCTACCACATGATACAAACTATTTGGGAATGAATGCCCAGACTTTACGTAGTATAAATCCGAACATAGTTAACTTCATGTTCCATGATAGAATATCTTTTGGCGGTAGCATTATTTCTATAGGAACACTATACATTTGGTTGTCAGAATTCCCATTAAGACTTAAAGAAGAATGGGCTTGGTGGACTTTCTTTATTTCTGGTTTTTTAGGTTTTGCAGGTTTTCTCACCTATCTAGGGTATGGTTATTTTGATTCGTATCACGGCTATTCCTCTCTTCTTTTGATACTTATATTTTGTATTGGTTTATATAAGTCATATCAGAGTTTTGATAAAAGACCTTCTTTTTACTCTCTTATGAGTACAGGCAATAAAGTTAATTGTAAAACGAAATCAGGTATTGGCTATTTATTTATTTATCTTACATCTATTGGCATTGCACTTGGTGGTCTCGTTGTCATGGGAGTTGGAATGACATCTGTTTATGTACCGCAAGACCTTCAGTATATGAGTATGTGTTCTGGTGATTTTGTTAAAATTAACCCAAAATTGACTCCATTAATTGCGCATGATAGAGCATCTTTTGGCGGAGGGCTATTTAGCATTGGATTAACTATTTTTTTAATAGTTAAATTAAGTACACCGACCAAAAATCTTTGGCAGATTTTATTAATTTCTTTATCTGTTGGATTTATTACTAGTATTGGTGTTCATTTCTTGATTGGGTACCTAAATTTTACACACTTAGCTCCTGCATACTTGGGTGCAATGATGGCTAGTGTAGGTTTAATTTTAACATACAAAAATATGACAGAAACAAATGAAAGAAGTTAAACCGACAATAAATGAATTAGGACTGGATTTATTGAATCTAAGTCTGTTCAAAGTCATACAAACAATTGCTGAACCATTTATATTCTTTGCTCTATACTTTGTATTTGCATTTAATGAATATTGGATTCTTGCAGTCTTATCGACAATGGCGATGAGTTTTACAACATATGTTTCTACCTCCCATGATCTGGTTCACAGAAATCTAAAGATTAACCTAAAGCTTAACGATTTACTATTAAGTGTTATTGAACTAATTTCTTTCAGAAGTGGTCATGCTTACAGACTTAGCCATTTAAATCATCATAAAAAATTTCCTGGCAAAGAAGATATAGAAGGTCGTGCCGCTGGAATGACATTATTTGGAAGTTTAGTTGAAGGACTTATTTTTCAGTTTAAGATATACTTCTGGGCAATTAAAAGGGCAAAGGATACTAAAACACGTATCCTTTTGGAAGGCATCTTAATAATCATTCTTATTGCATTGGGCATCTGGTCTATCAGATACAATTATGTTTTTATTATTTACATCGCTCTAATCATAGCTGGTAGTTGGATTATTCCATTTACTACCTCTTTTCTTGTTCATAACCCTAAAGGAAATAATGAATTGCACCAGACAAAGTTATTTCGAGGAAAGTTTTTTTCTATTATTTCGTTTGAACACTTATATCACTTAGAGCATCATATGTACCCTATGGTTCCTCACAAAAACTGGGTCAAATTAGCAAGAAGGTTAGATCCTTATTTTGAACAAATGAATATTAAACCAATAAAATAATAGAAGGCTTTGCAAAACCCTAGTTTTTGCAAAAACCTTATTTAAAACGTTTCTGAGAGTATAAAATTTTGAAAAGTGAGGTTATGCAAAGGCTGGTGAGCATAAAGCATCTACTGAATGGTTAAAACCTCAGGATGTTGAGAATTTATTGCCGGAAGAAATTGAAATTATCAGAAATGAAATTTATGCAAGACACGGCTATAGCTTTAGAAACCTAAAAATGAGGAGGATTTTTGATGCAAAAGAATGGTATATCCCTATGGCAGTAGATATACGCGATCAATTTACAGAAATAGAAGTACAAAATATTGATATGCTGTATCACTATGAAGATTATTATGATGAGTACTATGACGGTTTTGGAAGATAGAAAGAATAGTAAAAAGACATAAAATGACAACTAATCAGAGGATAGAGCTTGCAAGGAAATCGTTAAAAGGAATCTCAATAGGAGATGCTTTTGGAGAAAGCTTCTTTGGGGAAACAGATAAAATGCTTACCCATATTCGAGAAAGAAAAATGCCAAAAACAAGTTGGGAGTTCACGGATGATACAGTAATGGCTATTGCGGTTTATGAACAACTGAAAAATAATAATGATATCGATCAAAATCAATTAGCTAAAAAGTTTGCGATCAATCACGAAAAAGACATAAACAGAGGCTATGGTGCTACTGCAAGAATGATTTTGAGAGAAATTGGTGAAGGTGGTCATTGGAAAGAAATATCTCAAAATGTATTTGAAGGGATGGGTTCGATGGGTAACGGTGCTTCAATGCGGGTAAGCCCAATTGGTGCATACTATTTTGATGACTTAAAACGAGTAAAAGAACTTGCTATCAAATCGGCAGAAATTACACATTCAAATATTGAAGGAATAACTGGGGCAATCGCTGTTGCTATAGCAACAGCGATTGCTACGCAGATAAAGTTGAATAATGAAGAAATCGAAGCTGTAGAGTTTATAAACAGGATTGTAGAAGTATTGCCCGATACGGATACTAAATCAAAAATAAAAAAATCAACAACAATTCCTTATAACTATAACATTGATGGATATTACAGTTCGATTTATGCCACCCAAAAC
>WTJX01000277.1 GCA_011524675.1 Cytophagales bacterium | reverse complement strand
AAAAGCAGATACAAAATGTAATTTTTACGTATTTGTTTGTTTGCAGTTTTTTAGCCTTACAGACACAATACATTGTGTCTCTACTATTGCTTTACAAAAATGGTATACATCATATCTGAGCCTGTTCCTTTGAGCGAACCCAAACTGACATTTTCTCCTTTTGTAAAGTCTTTTTTATAAAATATAAGATCATTGGTAGCCTTGGCTTCATAAGATGTTTCATCCCAATTTTGCATCCACTCTGGTACTTTATTCCCTTTTTTCAGTCCTACAAAAACACTTGCTTTTGCTGTTAATGAAAAAGAAATCAATTCTTTGTGATGTGCTGCTCTGTCTTCCATTGGGCTTTGCAATAGCGTAGCTCCCTCCAGTTCTTTTGGTAGACGGGTAATGACATAAGGTCTATCTGTCCACACTCTTACGCCATTTTGCACTAAGCTACTAGCCAACTTATATTCATGTGCCGAATTGGTAATTAAGTTTTCAATGATACTCTTTCTATCCATGGCTTCATGATCGACCAAGTGCTTCGCATCATCACTACTGTGTAGTTCTGTGATATGTTGAGTTTCTTGCTTAGCTCCTCTATAGGCGTGAAGTGTGGAAGGAACATATTCTCCTCCTACCCATTGAAAGTTTCTAAAAATGATACCTTCTGCCCATGCTGCTTTTGCATCTAAATTTAGGTCTATGGTGTTAACTTCATTGATGCTTTGCTCCAGAGACTTCCCCGTTTTCACATTGACAAATTCATTACTCGCCACTGTAATCGTTTGCCATTCGGAACTTGCGTTTAGATGTACTTTCTTTTCAAATGTTTGAAACCCGTTCACTCTATAGTTTTTGTGTACACGTAGATTAAAATCTTGATCTTTGTTAGTATATACTTCAAAACTAAGGCTTGCCCCTTTGGGCGCTCTAAACTGTGGATTACCGGGTGCAAATGTCCATGGTTTATAGCGAGGCATAGGCGAAATCCCTTTTTTGCCTTGCGGTCCTGTAGCTACCTTGATTTTAAATTCTATCATCTCAGGGATAGGATCAGTACCCGATGAATTCACCACCCATGAACCTAGTCCTTCCTCCCCTTCATATATCACTCTCGAAGGTTCTTTGATGGTTTTTACGTTACCAAGTGTTGAAGGTATGACAGCCTCTAGCCTGCTAGAGAGTACTACACCATTCTTGTAGGTAATATTTGCAAAGGCATATAAATACTCGTCTGCATTCATAACAGGCAAGGAAGTTTGAAAACTTGCTCCTTTAGCAGCTACGTCTATACTTTGCCAGTGTCTATTGATCGAAAAAGGATTTTCGAGGGCATAGTAAACCACTACTTTACTTACCTCTTTTGCTTGATCTGGTGTTAGCGTAAACTGAGGAATGTTCTTTTTACCTATTTCTATTGCTGATGTTGGGTTTTTGGGCCAGTAGCCATTTGCATTTAAGTGAAAGTCCATCCAACGTGGTAGGTTATGTACAAAGTCTGCTCCTACGTGATGGCGATAGCCCGGTGTTAGTGCCCATGCACGGTCTACCTCCGAAGGGATAAGGTCTAACGCGTCTTGTGCCCTGTCCATATCTCCATGATGATCGTTTGAACCGCTCAGAAAAAGCATAGGAAAGTGTACAAAAGGCGCCGACGCTTCTGGCGCGAGAGACTTTCTCCACCTCAAGTCATTTTCTGAGGGTGCTTTGGCAGGGAAATCTATGGCATAGCGAGGGTCATAAAACTGATGTGTATTGAAACCTGCCCCATAGATAGCACAACCCGCCTTCACACGTTGGTCAAAGGCAATGTTCCACATGATAGACCCACCCATAGAAACCCCAAAGAGTCCTATCTTGTCTTTATTGACTTCTTTTTGATTTTCTAGGTAGGTAATCGCTCTCATGGACGCTTGCGTCCAAAGAAAATACGCATCTGATCTAGGACTAGGCGTTGTGATTCTTGTTCCTTTTCTTTTTAAATGATCGCCATTTTCTACGCCTTTCCATAGCGTATAACGCTTTCTATTCGTCCACTCTCCGCCCCAATTAAAGGAAAGTACAGCATAGCCCTGTTTCCCCCAGTAATCAAGCCAATGCCCATTGACACTTTGTCCTCCTCCATGTATATGCAAGATAGCGGGCAGATTCGTTTTCCCCTTTGGAGCAGCATACTTTGCATAAATACGTACATACTCACCGTCAAAGTTTTCACCATTGAAATATACTTCTTTGTAAACGACACCGTCTTTTTCCCATGTCTTGAGTACTTCCTCTTCTAGCGGTTCTTTCCTCGGGTCGTACCCCTCCCATATCTCTTGAGGAGACATCACCTCTAACGACTCATTTTGGGCAAAAGATAGATGTATACCTATAGCAATTAAGCAAAATAAAATAGTTCGTTTATTCCTCATTGATTATAAAATTTAAATTCCCTTTTTTTGATGTTGAGTTTGTAGGTATATTATCTTGCTTCCACCACATATTCCATGCGGCAGCCATTTTCTTTGCTTCCTTTGGATATTGGTCTATGACATTTTTTAGCTCATTATCATCCTCATCCAGCTTATATAAAAACTGCTGTGTCTCTCCTTTGATACTCTTTTTATCTTCTACCAATTTTAGATTATGATACAACACCGCTTTATACGTCGCTCCATATTCCCAAAAGAGATACTCATGTGGTTGTTTGTTTTCTCCACGTAGTATGGGCAACATTGATTTCCCATCCATTGGTAACAGTTTTTTTACTCCTGCTACTGTTGTTGGATAAGAAGCCCCTGCGACTTCCATCAAAGTAGGTAATATGTCTATGACATGTGCTCGCTTTGTTATCACTTCTTCTTGGTGCTTTATTGCATTTGGCCAGCAAGCAATCAGAGGCGTTTTCACCCCTCCTTCGTAGCTAGTAGCCTTAAACTTTTTGTAGGGCGTATTAGAGGCATTTGCCCACTCTTGCCCTAGAGATCTGTAACTCGCTACTCCACCAGCAGGTACAGACACATCCAAATCTACTGTCTCGGCACACGCGCCATTATCTGACATAAAAAGAATCAAAGTATTGTCATACTTCCCTATTTCTTTGAGCTTGGCAATAACTCTACCTATGCCTTGATCCATACGGTCTACCATGGCAGCATATACAGCCATCAAGTGCGCTTTTTCTTGTTTTTCTTTTGTTGTTAACGATGACCAAGAAGACACCTTTTCATCTCTTTTAGAAAGAAGTGTATTATTGGTGATGATGCCCATTTTTTTCATGCGTTGGTATCGCTTTTCTCTGATAACATCCCACCCTACTTTGTAGGTATCTTTATACTTTTTGATGTCACTAGCCCAAGCATGCAAAGGGTAGTGTGGTGCCGTATATGCCAAATAAAGACAGAATGGCTTCGTCTCCTCTTGATACTCCTCTAGTCTATCTACGGCATAGTCAGTAAAAGCATCTGTCGTATAAAAATCCTTATTCTCAGGAACATAACCTGCAATCTCTTTGTCTTCGATTGCCCACATTCTAGGCTTATCTCCTTTTTGTTTTTTTCTTCCAGGCGCAGGCTCTCCTTCTCTTGCTTCGATACCCGGATTCCAAAAGTTGCAACATCCATCTGTCAGCCCATAGTATCTGTCCCAACCACGATCGGTAGGTTTTGGGGACTGATGCCATTTGCCTGTCATGATGGTTCTATAGCCCTCTGTCTTCAATACTTCTGCAAAGGTTACTCCCGTCCTCAGCTTTCCTTTATGTGGATATTGCCCCGTAAGTAATGACGCTCGCGATGGACCACACTTGGCATTATTATAAAAATTCTTGAGCTTTATCCCCTCCTTGGCAAGTTGGTCAATGTTGGGCGTTGCTATTTCTCCCCCAAAACATCCAACATCAGAATACCCCATATCATCCGCCACGATGACGAGTATATTGGGACGTTTCGCTTTGACTTGATGTTCAGCATAGCTGTTCGTAAAAAGAGTGATGAATAATACTAAACTTAGGTATCTCATGTATTTAAAAATGTGTTCATGTATTCAAGTATTCCTGTGTTCAAGTTTAAAAAGCTTTGCGCCTTTCAAGTCTC
>WTJX01000689.1 GCA_011524675.1 Cytophagales bacterium | reverse complement strand
GAGATGAATTAAAATAGCCGTTTTTTATCATAAGTATTTTTGGACGACTACTTAGCATTTACTATGCTACTTTTATTTCAGCTATCGCCTTTTTGATACGAGAAATGACTTCTTCTTTGCCCAAGAAGACAATAATACTCATAAGGTCAGGACCACCAGCAACACCGGAAATAGCTACACGTAGCGGTTGCATAATTTTACCCATTTTGATTCCTTTTTCATTGAGTACATCAAACAACGCTTGCTTCACATTTGCTGCTTCAAACTCTGTGATGGTAGGCAGTACTTCCAAGAAAGCCGTCAAGCCTTCCACTACTTGCTCATTCCACTTTTTATTAACTACTTTTTCATCGTAGCTTGTAGGAGCTTGGAAGAAATATAAGGCTTCAGAATAAAGCTCATGAACAAAGGTTACGCGTTCTTTCATCATTTCGCACACTTCTGGAAGACTTTCTTTTTCAAAAGAAACACCTTTATCTTGTAGTTGTGTACTTAGATGTATAGCCAGTTCTTCACCAGACTTTTTTCTTAGGTAGTGTTGGTTGAACCATTTGAGCTTGTCAATATCAAACTTTGTTCCTGCCTTACCTACACGTTTCAATGAGAAAACTTCTCCAAGCTCTTGCATAGAGAATATTTCTTGTTCGTTACCAGGATTCCAACCTAAGAAAGCCAAAAAGTTTAAAAGTGCCTCTGGTAAATAGTCCGCTTCTTTAAAGCCCTCAGAGGTAATCATTTCACCTGCTTCATTTTTAAAGTCCCAGTTAAGAGGAAATACAGGAAAACCATACTTATCAGCATGTCTTTTGCTTAGTTTACCTTCACCATTAGGGTTCAAAATTAATGGCAGATGTGCAAACTGTGGCATTGTATCCTCCCAGCCGAGGTATTTGTATAGTAAGACATGCAACGGTGCAGATGGCAACCATTCTTCACCTCTAATCACATGAGTGATTTTCATCAGATGGTCATCTACCACATTGGCAAGGTGATAGGTAGGCATGCCGTCAGATTTGAGAATGACCTTATCATCTATGGCAGAGGAATGCACCATAACCCATCCCCTTACGGCATCATTTAGCCTTACTTCTTCTTTGCGTGGCACTTTGAGTCGTATCACATATGGCTCGCCAGAGTCTAGTCTTTCTTTGACCTCGTCCTCAGACAAGGTCAAAGAGTTTTTCATACTCGTTCTTGTGAGTGCGTTATATTGTGGCGAGGCTACACGTGCTGCTTTGAGTCTTTCACGCATGGCTTCCAACTCATCAGATGTATCAAAGGCATAGTATGCATTGCCTTCTTCTACCAGTTTCATGGCGTACTGTTTGTACATTTCTTTACGCTCAGATTGTCGATAAGGACCATACTCACCACCGTGTGTAGGACTCTCGTCCACAGCAATGCCTAGCCAATCCAAAGCATTCATGATATATTCTTCTGCTCCAGCGACAAAGCGGGTTTGGTCAGTATCTTCTAAGCGAACTATAAATTTCCCGCCTTGGTTTTTGGCGTACAAATAGTTGTAAAGGGCAGTTCTTACTCCCCCAATGTGTAAGGCTCCTGTAGGACTAGGAGCGAAACGTACACGTACATCTGAACTCATCATAATTTTTTTCAACTGTTCTGTTTAGAAAAACAGCAACAAAGGTAAAAGGTTAATTGATAATAAGTAATTGTTCAAATATCTTTATCATAAAAAATAGCTAATTTTATTTGCATAAGTAGCCATCCAAAAATACTTAGCCCTAATTGCGGTAATAAATAACTTAGCCTTGATAACCAAATTTTTGGAGCTTTTTGTCATTTTTGCGCCAATCTTTATCCACCTTTACATAAAGCTCTAGGTAAACCTGTTTATCAAAGAACGCTTCCATATCTCTACGTGCGGCAACGCCTACACTTTTGAGGGCTATTCCTCCCTTGCCAATCATGATACCCTTTTGGCTTTCGCGCTCTACCAAAATATCCGCAATAATACGAATGATATTTTTCTGCTCTTTGAAAGACATGATAACTACTTCACTGGCATAAGGTACTTCTTGTTTATAATAAACAAATATTTTCTCTCTGATGATTTCAGAAGCAAAAAAACGTTCTGGTTTGTCAGTAATCTCACCCTCAGGGAAGTAAGCTGGATGCTCAGGTAAAAAATCTTTGATCAATGGTAGTACCTCCTGTGTATTGAAACCATGTAAAGCAGACAAAGGTAAAATAGCTTTAGGGTTAAACTGCTGCCTTAACTCTTCTACTTTTTGAAGTACCTTGTCTTGTGCTTGTTCTAAGTCTATCTTATTGAGGATGATAATGACAGGTACATCTATCTGAGCTAGTTTCTCGCTGATATAGTCCAAATTCTTCTCCCCATATTCTATGACTAATAATACCACATCTGCATCTTCCAAGGAAATGCGCACAAATTGCATCATTGATTCTTGTAATTTGTAGGCAGGATCGTCAATGATACCGGGCGTATCAGAATATACGACTTGGAAGTCATCTCCTGTGATGATCCCCATGATACGGTGGCGGGTAGTTTGTGCTTTGGAGGTAATGATGGATAGTTTCTCACCTACCAATTGATTCATCAAGGTAGATTTGCCCACATTTGGCTTACCTATGATAC
This sequence comes from Cytophagales bacterium, assembly GCA_011524675.1. Classification (GTDB taxonomy): domain Bacteria; phylum Bacteroidota; class Bacteroidia; order Cytophagales; family JAAEPT01; genus WTJX01. The sequence continues at coordinate 1,464 of WTJX01000689.1, read as the reverse complement.
TAATGAAACCAGACTTAAAATTGCTCATATACTTACTATTCTCACAAAAGTAGCCTTTTTTTCTATTGATATAAAAAAGTTTAAGTTACTTCAATGTAAAAACAGCTAAGAACATGTTTGACCTTTAGCTTTAGTGTAAGCTCACATTGTTTATAATGTCAGATGTAGGGTGATTCACTTGAATCTGTTCGATAAGTAACGCAAGTTCTTTTTTTAAGGATGTATTTTTTACTTTACCAGAAACTAATATCTCTCCTTCGAAAGGAACTACAGTGATGGCTTGACTTTTAAGCTCTTGATGTTGGTTGATTTGTTGGTCTATCTTATCCACTAAGTTATCATATATCGTTTTACCAAACTGCTGTGAGCTAACATCTATTACTTTGGAGCTTTTGATATCCTCTGTATGCTTATGTGCTGTTACAAAATACATACTAGCAGGGAATAACATGAGGATACTAGTAATAATGATTCCTTTTGATTTGTTTTCTTTAATCATAGCATTTGTATTTAGAGAACATGTAATCATAAGCTTAAACATGTTCGGATGTAAAAGTTAAGTTTTAGAAGGCTTTGTAAAACCTTTTTTTAAAGTAAGCTAGATGGCTCATAATCATGCTCTTATTACGATCTTAATTGATTTATGTTTGTACTTGCATCAATTATGATAATAGTTTTAGCTGTCTTGTGCTAAAAACTAGATTAATTGCATTTTGCAAAACAGTACATTTATAAACACTATACTATCTTGTTAGCTATAGTGTAAAGCTAAAAATAATATTTCATTAATTTTTATTTAATTATCTTATCATATTCATTAACTTTAGTTTATGAATTATACGTTGCACCAATTAAAGATATTTGTAAGTGTTTGTAACAATAAGAGTATTACAAAGGCCTCAGAAGAATTGCATTTGACACAGCCTGCTGTATCCATTCAGTTGAAGAAACTGCAAGATCAATTTGAGTTACCCTTGACAGAAGTAATAAGTAGGCAACTATATATTACAGATTTTGGGAATGAGATTGCCAGACGTTCTAAAAAGATATTAGAAGAAGCAGACGCTATCAAATATACCATAGATCAATACAAAGGTTTACTGACGGGAAAGATTAATATCTCTGTAGTATCTACGGCAAAGTATGCCATACCTTACTTTTTGAAGCCGTTTATGGATAAACACCCTAAAATCAATATTTCTATTGATGTCTCCAACAAAGAAAAGGTAGTAGAGCGCTTGACAAAGAATGAAACTGACTTTGCCATGGTTTCTGTTTTGCCAGAAGATGTAAAAATGAATACGATAGAGTTAATGGAAAATAGGCTTTATCTAGTAGGTAATGAAGAGCAGTTAAGAGATGTAAATGAGTTGAAAGATATAGAAAAATTGACGCTCTTGTTTAGAGAAAAAGGATCGGCTACAAGACAAGCCATGGAGTGTTTCTTGGAAGACAATAAGATAA
>WTJX01000446.1 GCA_011524675.1 Cytophagales bacterium | reverse complement strand
CGCTCCCGACGCTCGGGCATCTAAGGAAAAGTAACATGAAAAAATCTAGCCTTTACTACTTTTTTGCCTGCAAAAGAGCTAAATAGGTTTCACTAAATGCTTACTTTTTTCTTTATTTCTGAAAATTTGCATAGCCCTTCAGGTACGCAATATTAATGATGTTTTTGATGGTGTGTTTTGCTTCATTGTTCAACACTACACCCGCTGAATTTAAGTCTTCTATGAGCCAATTTGTCAATTGGTTTACTTTTTCAATCCCTTTATTTTCCAAATCCTTTTCTTTTTTCATGTTTTATATATTACCTTAATCAAAAAAACAAATGCACAACCACCATAAAAAAAGCTTTTTTTGTTTATATGCATTTTTCAAAACTTTATATTTGCATAGATACGCTTCATCAAAGGTAAATTACAAACCAATTTAGTAATAATATATTATTACTAAACAAATTAGGATATGATAAAAATTGGCACTAAAATTAAGAAAGTTAGAGAGTTAAAGAATGTAACTCAACAATACGTAGCAGACAAATTAGGAATGACTCAAGGATATTATAGCAGAATAGAAAATAATAGTCTTAGTGTAGATGATGAACTTTTGGCGCAGATCGCTGAAATTTTGGGTGTGGAAAAAGAGGAAATTGAAAACTTTGATGATAAGGTGATACTAAATAACCCTACAATAAACGATAATGGTACAGGTGTGCATTTTTGCAACCTAGTAAACTACTACGCCATAGACCCGAAGCTAGAAAAGCTCTATGAAAACCAAATAGAAATGCTCAAAGAGCAAAATAAGATACTCTTAGCAGAACTAAAAGAGCTGAAAAAAAGGTCGTAAATACCTAAGTATTCAGTAAACTACGTCTTTATTCTTAGGAACTTTTGGCTTCTAGCTAACCACTAAAGGCTAAAAGCTTTGCCACTAAAAGTATTTAGTGAAGAATAAAGAAGAACTAAATTACTGCTGAATAGTACGAAGTATAAAGCACCAAGTACTACGATAAAGAGAGCATTTAAAAAAGATAGTGTTCTGACTTTTAAGTACTTAAACAACTTAAAAGAAAACATTTTTTGTACTTCGTACTTTGTACTTGATGCAGATTTTTGAAAAAACCCGAATAATCGAATTTTAATGTAAACTAGCTTCTTAAGTAGTCATCCAAAAATACTTATGATAAAAAACGGCTATTTTAGTTCATCTCATCGTTAGAAATACGCGCTTTAGCTTGCTAAAGCTTTGCTTTCTGCCTTGATCTGAACTAAAACCACTCATTTTTTAAAACATAATTATTTTTGTCTGCCTACTTATCTACTATATATTGAAGTAACAAAGTAGAATTATAGGTAACCTTCTACCCCTAAGCCAAACAAAGCAAAATCATACTTCACAGGGTCGTGTGCATCAAATAGTTTCAACTCCTTCGTGAGGCTTTCTGCTACTTTCCAATTGTACTTATCGGTAGAAATCAAGCCTAACTTTTGCGCTACCCTTCCCACATGTACATCACAAGGACAAACCAACTGTGATGCTTTGATCTGATCCCAGAGACCAAAATCTACTCCAGCATCATCTTTCCTTACCATCCACCTCAAAAACATATTGATACGCTTGCACGCAGAGTTTCTCTTAGGAGTAGCCACATGCTTTTGTGTCCTTCTAGGAAAATCTTCAAGAGAAAAAAAGAAGTTGTAAAAACCTTCGATGGCTTTTTTGACATTACTGTCATCGGGTGATAAAAACTGTGCAAAGGCATCTTCTAATGAATGATGTTGCTGGTAATACCAACGAAAAAAACGTATAAAATAAAGCGTATCTTCATCATTGAAAGTGCGATGCTTAAAAGAAAGAAAGGGCTTGAGGTCTGAGTCTTGATGATTCATCACAAAGTCATAAGGCGTTCCTCCCATCCAGTCTATCAACTCATTGCATTTGTTGATAATGGTTTTTCGCTGACCCCACGCCAAGATAGATGCCCAAAAACCCATAATTTCTATATCCTGTTTTTGACTAAATTGATGAGGGATAGAGATAGGGTCTAATTCAATGAAATCAGGACGATTGTATTGAATTACTTTTTCTTCTAAGAAAGAATGCAAATCTGATGGCTGCATAATATCCCTCTTACTTATTTCAAAAATGTCATAGTTACTTTTACATGCGCTTCTTCTGCCACTTCTAGCCTTTCATAAGCCACTTTATTGAGTAAAAGATGATTGGTGTTTGCAGTAAGTTTGTTTTTGATGATTCGTACATATTGCTGTTTGTAGTTGGACTGATTCACTACTTTTACCACAGTGCCTACAGGTATTGACTTATGAATCCCCAAAGCATAGGTTTGATTCATCTGTAAAGAATTATCAAAATAAGTAGTCGCATCCATAGCTACTTGCGTATAATCTACTTTCACCTCTTCCACTTCCTCTTCCTCTGTTTCTGTAGGGGCTACAGGTGTTTCTACGATTTTGAAAATCAATTCTTGCCCTACCGAAATAGTATCGTTGCTCATTAAGTTCCACTCCCTTACTTCGTCAAGCGTAGCATGATACTTTTGGCTAAGTGCAAATAAGGTTTCTCCTTGCTGCACCTTGTGTTTTAGCATGCCTTCGGGTACTTGTGGCTTGGGAGGTATGATAAGCACTTGCCCTAGGTTGATTGTATCCGAAGCCATATTATTCACCTTTTTGAGGTGGTTTACACTTATCTCATGTTTCTTTGCGATCGAAAACAAGGTTTCTCCCTGCTGTACCTCATATTTCACACCCTCAACTTTTACTGTCACTTTGGGTTCTGCTAGTATAGGTTGCTTCACCACTTGTTCCTCCTCTGAGCTAGGGATCAACAGTTTTTCGCCTACTTTTACTTTTGAGCCTTCACTGTCTTTCTTAATGCTTTTCAAAGGTACTTCATATTTCTTTGCTATCGAAAATAGCGTCTCCCCCTTCTTAACAATATGTTCCTTGTAGTGAGTAGGCTGCTGCGCTAGCATACTTAAGGGTAACAAACAAATAGTGTAAAATAAAAAAGCTCTCATTGTCTTATGTAAGGCTACTTTGTAAAGATGTTTGAATGACTACTTAGTCTATAGAAAATACATTTAATTGATGTGTACCTTGTACAAACCAAAGTGACTGGTCAAGTACGAAAAAAGTTCCCATACCTATTCCGTCACTCTCTTCATTCAAAATTATTTTTTGCTCAATATCTCCATTATCTTTCATAATAAACAGCATATTTTGAATTTTCTTTTCCACCATCCTATTGAAAGATAAAAATATACGGTTATGATATTCAAGATACTCTATCCCTCCTTTAGGGGCTATTCCCACAAGCTTAGTCAAAAAATCTGTAAACGTCTGGTAATGAACAGACTCTTCTGTATAGTAAAGAGGCGATAGCACCTCATGACAGATAGTTGTTCTCTTTTGGTATGACGCACTGTCTATGAGCTGTACTTCTTTTTTTTCATGATGCTTACCTTCAAAAAAGTGAAGTATGTTTTCGTTAAGCACATCAAACTTGGCATCATCATGCTGAAACAGTACTTCTGTTGTTACCACATCCATTGCCAAAATCCCTTGTGGTATAGGCTCAATACCATCTTGGTACAAATGAAAAATAGCGATACCATATTGAAAGTCATGCACCCCAAGCCACCAGTCTTCGTCTTGATAGACATGTATTTCTTTTTTAGTAAAGGTTTTGGTATGATAAAGATAAAAATAAGCCTCTCTACGTTCTTCATTCCGTTCTTCCAAGAGCAAGAAATCCGAATGCTTATCGTCATAAAGCTTCCATATTTTTCCTTCATGTATGCTATTAAAAACCTCTTTGATAGGCATAGTGTTTTGTTTAAAATGCTAAGTAGTAACTAGTTGCTAGTCGTTAGTATATAGTACAGAGTCTAAAGTTCAAAGTCCAAAGAACAGAGTACAAAGTTAAATTAAACATTAACCGTTAATCATTAATCACTAAAAAAAATCATAACTATCTCACTTCATTTCTTTCATTATATAAAGCTCTACTCTCCCAACCTGCTCTACACTCCATTATTAATTTTTAATTATTCATTCTTCATTAAGATAA
>WTJX01000479.1:1409-4088 GCA_011524675.1 Cytophagales bacterium | reverse complement strand
GCGGAAACCTCTTCAGACAATGGAAAAAAGGAATAAGTTTCGCAAAAGGAGAATTTATTTGGATAGCTGAAAGTGATGATTTTGCAGCTCCTACTTTCCTATCAGAAACAATAAATAAGATAAAATACAATCCTAAAATAGGGTTAGTTTATTCAGATTCTATGATTGTATTTGAATCTGGCGAAGAGAAACACAAAATATCATTAAGTAAAAATAATAAATTCAATACCAAAAGATGGTCAGAAAATTATCATAATGAAGGGAAAGATGAGGTCTATCATTACCTTTCAAAAAGTATGACGATAAACAATATAAGCGCAGTAGTATTCCGAAAATCTCTTTTATTAAAACATATGGACAAAATATTGAAATATAAAACAATTGGAGATTTAATAATTTGTTTTTATATCTTGATGGAAGCACAGTTAGTATATATTTCAAAACCTTTAAATTTTTATAGAATATATCCAAACAGTACATCAAGTGTGAAAATAATCAATGGAGAGGCTTTTTTGGAGCAATTAACAGGTTGTAATTTATTGATAAATCTTTTTAAAAAAGAACAAAAATATGACCTAAAAAAACTTTATACTAACATAATTAAGGCATACACCTTTCGTTTTAACCATTATAATTATAGTAAAAAAATACTCTTAAAAATAATCTGTACTCCTTCAAAACTAAACTTTAAACTTTTCGTTTCTATTTTAAGAAACAAAATGATAATATTACTAAAATCATTCTTAAAGTTTAAACAATAATGAAGCACTTCGTGCATAAGGAATTATGCCTTTTTATACTGTAATATCTAATTTTAAAGCGATTACATCTGACTTATGAACATTCTTTTGATAGCCACTGGCTTTTACCCTTATATTATTCAGCTTGCTTTAGCCCTTCAAAAAAAAGAAGAATTATCTCACATTACATTAATCGTTGATGATAAAGTAAACCCTGAGATGTTATCTCTTTTGCCTAGTTCCATTAAAGTAATAAGATTTGAAAATATTTTGTATAAAAGTATTAGGGCAAATTCAAGAATGTTTCTAAGCCTAATAAAAAACATCAGAAAAATCAAACCAGAGATCATACACATTCAGTCTTATGGGCACCCATGGTTTTACCTTCTAAAAATATTTTTATTATTTAGAGTAAAAATCATTAACACTATTCATGACCCAATACCTCATTCAGGCGATCTCATTACTCTTAAATCGTTGAAAAGATTGAAAAGCACCAAACAAATACACGACAAACTTACTTCTAAAGCCATAGTACATGGAAAAATATTAAAAAAAGATTTATTAATCACTAGTAAATTTCGTAGCAAAAATATACATGTGATACCTCACGGCGAGCTATCAATTTATGAAAAATTAAAAAATAACAATTCTTCAATAAATCACAACAACTATATCTTATTTTTTGGTAGGATTTGGGCATATAAAGGGTTAGATATTTTTATTGATGCAGCCTTAAAGCTTTTAGAAAAACAGCCACATATAACATTTATGATAGCAGGTAAAGGAGAAGATATTGATAAATACATTAGTATCATTCCGAATAATAGGCTTAATAATTTTATCATTATCAATGATAAAATAGATGACAGCCAAATATCTCATCTATTTTATTCTTGTAATTTTACCGTCTTACCTTATAAGGATGCTACCCAAAGTGGTGTTATCCCTGTCGCGTTTGTACTACATAAAACAGTAATAGCTACTAAGGTAGGAAGCCTCACTGAAGTAATAGAAGACCAAAAAAACGGACTTTTAGTACCTCCAAATGATTCCGAAGCATTATATAAATCTATGGATTTGTTAATTTCTGATACCAACCTAAAATCGAAACTAGAAAAAGGTGCTTATGAAACATCTCAAGGTCTTCTCAACTGGGACTTAATAGCGGACAAAACTATTCATTGTTATAAAGAAGCCTTATGTGTGGAATAGCTGGTATAATCAATTTCAACAATACTCCTGTCTTTAAAAACCAACTTGAAACCTTATCAAGCTTTCTTCAAGAAAGAGGTCCTGATCATAGTGGGTACTATTTAAATCAAAACATTGGTTTTGCTCATACAAGACTAAGCATTTTAGACTTAGATGCTAGATCAAATCAACCCATGCTTTCAAAAAATACAGCCATTACATTCAATGGTGAAATTTATAACTTTCAAGGATTAAAAAATGAATTGAAGAAAGCTAATATTTCCTTTAGCACTACATCCGATACAGAAGTAATCCTAAAAGGTTATGAACTTTGGGGTATTGATCTACTCGCTCAAAAACTTGATGGCATGTTTGCCTTAGGTATTTTTGATAAAGCTGCAAACAAAGTTTTTCTATTAAGGGATCGTTTTGGAAAAAAACCTCTCTACTACTACATCGATAACGAAACTTTTTATTTTTCTTCAGATATACGCGCTATACATCAAGCAAAAAAGACAAAGCTTACGCTAAACCTAGATGCTTTAGACTATTATTTCACAGAAATAGCCATTCCTCAGCCTTATACCATTTGGAAAGAAATCCATCAAATAAAGCCATCTCATTTTACAGTCATTGATATTCGAGACAAACATATTAATGAAAAACAATACTGGAAATTGACTACTTCACAAGAGCATCATCAACTATCTTTTGAAGATGTTTTTGAACAAACAGAAAAGAAAAT
>WTJX01000479.1:0-1399 GCA_011524675.1 Cytophagales bacterium | reverse complement strand
GCTTTTTTGAGTGGTGGTGTGGACTCAGGTCTTATCGTATCGCTTATGGCACAAAATACTGGCAATAAAGTCAAGACTTTCTCTGTTGGTTTTGAAGGAATGGTCAATGACGAACTCAAAGATGCTAAAAAAGTAGCGACAAGATATAACACTGACCATCAAGAGATAAAGCTTAGTCCAAACATTCTAGAAACTATCCCAAACTTAATAGAGTATATTGGAGAACCCTTTGCTGATACGAGTATTATTCCCACTTATTATATTTCAAAAGCTATCTCTAAGAATGTTACGGTAGCCTTATCTGGTGATGGCGGTGATGAACTTTTTGGTGGGTACAACAATTATGATATAGCCTATAAGACAGATAACTTTATTACGAATAATCCCAACAAACTAAATAGACTATTAATATCTTCTTTATCAAAAGTTAGTTCACGCATTGGACTAAGCGATAATTATGGTGATGCCTATGAATATATAGACATGCCTCCTCATGAAAAATTATACCGACACATTGGTTTTTCTGAAAAAGAGAAATATTTATTATATGGCTCTAACAAAACTAATTTTTCAAAAAAATATTTAGCAGATCATTGGAATAGGACCTTTCAAGAAGACAGTTTGACAGACTCTTTGCTACTCTCTTCCTTACAAACTAGATTGTTAAACACGTACTTAGTAAAAGTAGATAGAGCGTCTATGATTAATTCTTTAGAAGTAAGGTCTCCTTTCTTAGATTATGAATTAGCTGAATGGGCTTTTAGCATTTCTAATCAATGGAAATTTAAACATAATACAAACAAATATATCTTAAAGAAAATTGCTGAAAAGCATGTAAATCCCTCTATTTTAACCGCTAAAAAAACGGGTTTTTCATTACCTATTAGCTATTGGCTAAGCAATGAAGGAAAAGACAGTTGCTATAACATTTTACACGATCCTCTTTTGTACAAACACATACCCATTTCAAAAGAATACTGCTGTAGTTTGTTAAATGACATCCATAAAAATGGAAATAAACTATGGGTATTGATCTGTTTATTTCATTGGCTATCTCATTATCGTAAGTAATCATTAACCCGCATGGCGGAAGCGGAAAAAACATGCTAAAGGTAAAAAGTTTAACGTTAAACGTTGAATGTTATTGTACTTAGCTCACAACAAGGTGATGATTATAATAACGCAAACCGCATGTCGCATAGCTCAAAGCTTTTTCAACTTGAGTACTTAAATACACGAACACTTGAACACACAAACACACATGAAAGTACTATTTTATTGTGAATCACTAGGTGGTAATACTACGAGTTTTATCAATAGACAAATAGAAGATGTTTCGAAAATTTTTAAAACACTAACCCTCACTAAAACTCCACTTGATGAAAGGTCAGACTTAAAT
>WTJX01000401.1 GCA_011524675.1 Cytophagales bacterium | reverse complement strand
TGCGAAAAACAGATTTGATGCTCAACTTTTTGGATACCCAGCCCAAAGACAAGCCTTTTTGTATTTCTATCAGTTATGATGCAGTGAAAAACGATAGCGACAAATCCTTATATGTTCCCCATACAAAAGTTTTTGAAAATAAAACGATGACAGTCCCAGAAAACTGGGTAGAAGGATTAAATGAAAGCTTCCCTAAAGTACTCAAAGAAAATGCTAGAGGAGTAAACTTACATGGTCATTTTACTTCTACACCAGAGAAATATCAAAAGTTAGCCAAGAGATTTGCCACACAAGGCTATACGGTAGATCAGCAAGTAGCCAGAGTAGTCGATAAGCTCAAAGAAATGGGAGTATTAGAAAATACAGTTATCATTTATACAAGTGATAATGGTAGATTTCATGGTTCTCATGGCTTGTATGACAAGGCAATACTATACGATGAAGCTGTTAAAGCGCCGTTGATTATTTATGATGGTCGTCTTCCTCAAAAAAGTAGAGGGCGCAGAGAGTCAGCTTTGATATCTTTTGCAGATATTGCTCCTACCATAGTTTCTTTGGCAAACGAAAAAGCCCCTACTGCCATGCAAGGAATGGACTTTAGTCCTATGCTCAAAAAGAAACAGAAGAAGTCGGCTTGGAGAGACATTGTCTTTATGGAAAACTTGTTTTTGCAGGAAATGCACAGAGCCAATGCCGTATTGAAGCTTAAAAATTTGGATGAGATTAACGCCAAGTTGGTAGCAGAAAATAAGTCATACCGTTCAAGAGGAGTGAGGACAGAGCGATATAAGTACTTTGTGTATTATGAGCATACGCCAGTCATTGAAGAATTGTACGATTTGGATAAAGACCCTAGCGAAATGAATAATCTCATCAACGATGCGAAGTATGCCAAAACACTAGCAGAGATGAGAACGCAGACGGAAAAACTGTATCAAAAATTTAAAGAGTAAGGTTGAGATTTTAAGACTTTTAGATTTTAAGATGTTAAGATGTTAAGAAAAAGTAAAGTGGGGGACTTAGTCTAGCCTTTCAAGATTTTAAAACTGCTATTTACTGATTGTAAATGAGTATTTTAAAGTTTTGTATAACGTTGAATAAGTGCAAAAGATGGTTTTGTAAAGCCCTCTATTAGCATTACGTCAGACACATACCTTAGTTTGTTTTAATATTCTCTTCAAAGGAATCATTTTTTAGCTTTCGTAGCTTTAAAGTGATTCCTTTTTTATTTTTAAGTGATATATTAAACTTATTTTTTTAGATAAAGATATTAAGTTATAAAGTGAGTAAAGTTTGATTTTTGTTTAACATGTCTTTTTTGTCTATTAAGTAGCTTATAGTTTAGTTGAGATTATTATTTTTTTGATTTTTTTATGATTTAGTATTATTTTTACATATGTACATATTTTTTTTTTATATGTTCATGCGTTTTTTTTTAATTAAAATATATTTAAAACTTATTAATTGTAAATCATGAAAGCTAATAAAGTTATATTGTTGTTAATCTTTTTATCCTTCTTTGCTTCTTGCAAGAAAGAGGATGAAATGGAAGAGGAAAAAACACAATCTCAGGGGAATAATTCATCTTTGGTAGAAGATGGAATGATGGTCTTTTCTTCAAAGGAAGACCTTATGAAATATGTAGATGGAATCGATAATCAGTTATCCTCAAGTCAATCTTCATCAAATTTGAGGGGAGCAAATAATGCAATTGTACTTCCTAATGGTTTTAAACCACTTGCAGATAGCTATGATGAAGCGTTAAACAATGCTAGAGTCCAGGGCGATGAATATTCTGCTGAAGTAGAACAGGTGATTAATGAAAACTTAATCCCAAGTGAAGCAATGCACTACGTTTTAGACGCTGCAAGGAGAGTAAAAATAGGTGGGAGTATTTATCAAGTTACAGAGGTAGGGACATTCATCTATGATGAAACTCATGAAGCTGATTTTGTGAGCTTACATGAAAATTTCTTAGATGAATATTTGAGTTTTTCTAGTCAAGTTGATTCAATTACCTATCAGTATGGTGATATTTTATTTCAAGATACCTATGGTTATGTAACAAGAAGAGATTTGTCCGAAGAAAAGATTATAGACTTTATAAGCGGTAGATATGAAACCTTCGGTATAAATTTAGATGAGACTTCATCATTGGTAAATGCAAGGACATCAGAAGAATATACTAGGATTTATGGATTGAGAACTGAAAGAACACCTGTTTCAAGCTGGTTAAGCTTTCTAAATGTTCGTACATCTATGTTTGATTCTAAGAACAGGGTTGCTGTTGCTATGGACAAATTCAATATCGGTATCATTAAGTTTGCCAATTTTAAGGTAAAGTTTCAAACCAAAAAAACAAAGACAGCTTGTGTAAGAATATTTGGGAGGCGTAGGTGTATCAATTTGTATTCTTATTGGACAAAAAGCACGGTGCCTAAAATGGTAATAGGAATGGATGGACTTGAGGCTAAACTTACTTATGCTTACAATATACCGCTTGAAAGCACAGGAAATTCTTTTAATTCGTGGGTAAGTACAGCCGGTGGCATTACCTCAAGCATGGTATATAAGGGGTTGTTTGAAAATAGAATTGTTAAAGATTGGAAAGATAACTCACATTTTTTTGATGCTCGCGTTAATATTTTTGGAAATACAATTAATATAACTGAAGAAGCTTGGAAAATTGCAACCAATAAAATCAAAGATGAGATAAAAGCTAGATCATCATCCTATATTAAAAACATTATAGGTTATGATCAACCTGCTGTAGCTGTAATACCAAGAGGAAAAGAAGAGCTTTATGTTTATAATGGTATTCAAGAATATACAAATAAGCAAGATAAAAAAATTAAATTTCCTTTGGCTTCGTTTATCGGGTTTGCTGGTACTTTAGATATAGGTGGAGCCTCTACACAATTTCGACCAAATATGCCTGATTCAAATAAATTTAAATTCGAATCAGGGAGTATTTTTGGTGCCGCTTATTACAATGGCAAATGGAGAGGTGTAAGAATAGAAATGTAAATTAAATTCAAGTTTTTCTGTCGTGATTTTTCAATAAATTACGGCAGTTTTTTATTGAGTCAGAAATTAAATAATATTACTGTTTTTTATCACAATGATACTTATACAAAAAATAAAGAAGTTCATATTTTCTTTTGCACTTTTAGTCCTTTGTTACGAAAGCGTGCTTTCTCAAGAAGCAAAAGTGGAAAAAAATATTACGGCTATCAATTTCACCATAGCTCCTACAGGGGCATCTATATCTCACGAATTAAGACTCGCTTCTCGTCTTTCATTAAAAGGTGAGTTGGGCTTAAATTATTACTATGCTTTTACTAGACATCTTTTATTTCCTTACCTAAATCTCCAAACGAGATGGTATTATAATCTCTATAAAAGAGAGCGAAAGTCAAAGAAAACTTTTGGCAATAGTGCCAATTTCTTTGGATTGTATGGGGCTTACCAACCTGAATTCCCTTCATTATTAGATAAAGAGGTTTCATCAAAATTAGCCTATGGTATTAGTCCTATATGGGGTATCAGAAGGCAATTAGGCAAAAAAATAAGCTTTGAGTGTTATATTGGCTATCCATTTTTGGGCTTAAATTTCGGCTATAATTTTTATTGATAATACCAATGTATAAAATAGTTGTTTGTCTATTATGTTCTTTTCTTTCTGTGAGGGGATATAGTCAATTAAAGAGTTTGGATATAGGCTTTTCTTTTGGTAATCAGCAATTTGGTGAGATACCTATGGTTCACCTAACGCCAAGTGTTGGAGAGGTAGTCAAAGATTTGGTATATGTTCATGGTGGTTTTGATGTAGGTTTTTATCGTTTTACAGATGTAGAAACAGATTCTCCAGCCAAAAGTGCTGTCATTCCATTTGCTTTGATGGGTGGCGCTCGTTATAATCTACAGCTTTGGAAACATAAAAAAGGAACACCTAAAGAAAAAAAGGTAGGTGTATTTTTTGATCCAAGAATATATTTTTCTCCCTTACTTCCTCGTACAGTTACCTATGAAGACTACGACCATGTTACCGACACCTATGATTATCCTACCGTAAAAGGAGACTTCAAAAGTCAATTGAGCTATGG
>WTJX01000633.1 GCA_011524675.1 Cytophagales bacterium | reverse complement strand
GACTACTATGCCCCAAAAGATCTTTTATAGCATTTAAGTCCGCCCCATTATTTAACAAATGTGTAGCAAAAGTATGTCTTAATACATGTGGACTTTTCTTTTTGGAAGTATGAATAACTTCTAAATATTTTTTCACAACCCTATGGATATTCATAGGATACGTAGCCTTTCCTTTATCGGTTACAATAAAGTATTCGTTTTCGATATCTTTAAGTTCATTTGCTCTTTTAGCTAGGTAATCCAACATATTTTGATGCAAAGTAACATTAATTGGTATCAAACGTTCTTTACTTCCTTTCCCTAGAACTTTTAGCGTTTTATTCTCTAGATCAATGTCCTTATTTTTTAAATTGATTAGCTCGGATAAACGAATCCCTGTACCATATAACAGCTCTAAGACTACTTTATCTCTAATACCACTAAACGTATTATCAAAAGCAGTGCCATCAAGTAAACTATTCAATTCTTTTTCTTGTATGAACTGAGGTAATTTCTTGTTTACTTTGGGTATTATAAGATTCTTGGAAGGGTCAGAAGTTATAATATTTCTTCTGAGTAGAAAAGCGAGATAAGACCTAATAGAAGATATTTTTCTATTAATTGTTTTCTCAGAGTTATTTTTCTCTGAAAGATACATTACCCATGATCTTAACATAGGTAATGTTGATGATTTGATAGAACAATCGTATTGAGAGTGAAGATAAGCGGTAAGACACAATATATCTGTCTTATACGCTTTGAGCGTATGAGTACTGTATCTTTTTTCGTGTTCTATATATTGGATAAAGGAGTCTAACATAACAGAGCGTTTTAATAAATGTAAACGTCTATTATGTAAGTATAAGGATAATTTTACTAAAAACCTCCTCTTTCTCTCATAATTTTTTCTTTGTATTTTGCTTTTATTAACTCATCTCTTCTGATAACAGAAGGTTTGTTAAACTGCTTTCTAGCTCTTAACTCTTTAAGGACTCCAGTTTTTTCAAATTTCTTTTTGAATCTTTTAAGAGCTCTGTCTATTGACTCGTTTTCTTTTACGTTGATAATAATCATCTATGGAAAATTTAGGGCTGCAAATATAGCTAACTTATTGTTTTGAACAAAAAAGTTTATAAGATAAATTTTAATTTGATGCTTTTAAAGATTTTATACTCTTTTTTACTTAGTTTTGGACACTGTTCTATTGGTATGATATGATTGTTAATCACACAAATAGAATATCTTTTATAAATCTAATATAAAAATTATGAAAATTGCTGTAGTTGGCACAGGATACGTTGGCTTAGTAACAGGGACTTGTTTTGCTGAAACTGGTAATGAAGTAACGTGTATCGACATTGATGAGAAAAAGGTTCAGCAGATGTTAAATATGGAAATGCCCATATATGAGCCTGAGTTAGACGTTCTTTTTGAAAGAAATATTAGACAGAAAAGATTAAAATTCACTACTTCACTTTCAGAAGGCATTGAAGGCGCAAAAATAATCTTCTTGGCATTACCTACTCCTCCAGGAGAAGATGGCTCGGCAGATCTAAAATACATATTAGGTGTTGCCGATGAACTAGGCCCTTTACTCAAAGATTATACCGTAGTTGTAGATAAAAGCACTGTACCAGTAGGTACAGCAGACAAGGTTACAGCTGCCATTCAAAAAGGGGCTAAAGTTGATTTTGACGTAGTTTCTAATCCTGAATTTTTAAGAGAAGGTGTTGCTGTTGATGACTTCATGAAACCAGACCGTGTAGTCATTGGTACAACATCTGAGAAAGCAATGGCAACCATGAAAGAGTTGTATGCTCCTTTCCTCAGACAAGGAAACCCTATCATATTCATGGACGAAAAGTCTGCCGAACTCACAAAATATGCTGCTAACTCATTCTTAGCAACTAAAATCACTTTTATGAACGAGATTGCAAACCTTTGTGAAAAAGTAGGTGCAGACGTTGATAAAGTAAGGCTTGGTGTAGGTACTGACACAAGAATAGGTAAACGTTTTCTCTTCGCAGGCACAGGTTATGGAGGTAGCTGCTTTCCAAAAGATGTACAAGCACTCTCTAAAACTTCAACTGAGTTTGATTACAACTTTAAGATTTTGGATGCCGTAATGGATGTAAACCACAAACAAAAAACCACCTTACTGCCAAAAATAAAAAGTTATTTTAGTTCGTTAGAAGGTAAAAAAATCGCTGTTTGGGGCTTGGCGTTCAAACCAAATACTGATGACATCAGAGAAGCGCCTGCATTATATATGATTGATGCTTTACTCGAAGCTGGAGTGAAATTGAGCGTATTTGATCCTGAAGCAAACGAAAATATCAAAGCTAAATATGGTGATAAACTTGAGTATGGTAGTAATCAATATGATGTATTAGACCAAGCCGATGCTTTACTTATCATGACAGAGTGGTCAGTATTTAGATCTCCTAATTTCAAAAAACTGGAGGAACTATTGAAGTCTAAAGTGATTTTTGATGGTAGAAACCTTTATGAGTTGGAATCGATGAAAGAAAAAGGATTTCATTATGTATCTATCGGTAGAAAAGTAGTCGAAATGTAATTTCAGTAACTAAGTAGTATGTTTTTGATAACTATCTTTTGATAGTTATCAAAAACAGTATTGATTTTGACATAAAAGCAACTAAAATAATACAACTACTTGAATGTCTGACAATTACAAACTTCAATACACGAACATATCGAATGTCGAATGTGTCGTAAATAGCGACAGATAGGGCTGAAGCGTTAAAAAAAATAGACATTAGTCTGTTTTTAGCGAAGAGCCAGTATGCGAGAGGATCATGATTAAAAACTCAACGCACATAGCTCATTGCGCAAGGCTTTTTCAACTTGAACACTTGAATACACTAACACTCGAATACATTTTAAACACATGAAAAGGATTCTTATTACTGGTGGAGCAGGCTTCTTAGGTTCACATTTGAGTGACCGTTTTATAAAAGAAGGCTATCATGTGATTGTAATGGATAACCTCATTACTGGAAATCTAAAGAACATTGAACACTTGATGAAATTGGAACAATTTGAATTTCATCATTGTGATGTATCTAAGTTCATACATGTTCCAGGAAAACTAGACTATATTCTTCACTTTGCTTCTCCTGCAAGCCCTATTGATTACCTCAAAACACCTATTCAAACATTAAAAGTAGGATCGTTAGGTATTCATAATTGTCTAGGTTTGGCAAGAGCAAAGAAAGCAAGAGTACTTATTGCATCAACCTCAGAAATATATGGTGACCCTTTGGTTCACCCTCAACATGAAAACTACTGGGGTAATGTCAATCCTGTAGGACCTAGAGGAGTATATGATGAAGCAAAAAGATTTCAAGAAGCAATGACCATGGCATATCATACCTACCATGGCTTAGAAACAAGGATTTTAAGAATTTTTAATACCTATGGCCCCAGAATGCGGCTAGATGATGGTAGAGCCCTGCCTGCATTCATTGGACAAGCGCTCAGAGGCCAAGACATTACAGTATTTGGCGATGGCTCTCAGACGCGTTCTTTTTGCTATGTAGATGATTTAGTAGAAGGTATCTACAGATTATTATTAAGTGATTATATACATCCTGTAAATATTGGGAATCCAGATGAAATCACAATCAAAGAATTTGCTGAGGAAATAGTCAAATTAACGGGGTCAAAAAGTAAAATCACCTATCTGGATTTGCCAAAGGACGATCCAAAACAAAGAAGACCTGATATCACTAGGGCTAAAAAAGTACTTGACTGGACGCCAAAAGTAAAAAGAGCAGAAGGATTAAAAGTTACTTTAGAATATTTTAAAAAAGTGGTTTAACTACACTATCCAAATGAAAATTTTAATTACAGGAGGAGCAGGCTTTATCGGCTCTCATGTTGTACGTCTTTTCGTACAAAAATACACCAATTACCATATCTATAATTTGGATAAGCTCACATATGCAGGAAATCTAAATAATATAGATGATATTGCGCAGAGCCCCAACTATAGTTTCATCAAGGGAGATATAGCAGATAGCAACTTTATCATTGAGTTATTCAAAAAACATCAATTTGATGGTGTAATACATCTAGCTGCTGAGTCTCATGTAGATCGATCAATCGAAAGCCCTATGGATTTTGTATTAGCAAATGTGGTGGGGACTGTAAATTTACTGAACGCCTCAAAACTTATTTGGGGAGAATCGGCAACAGATAAACGCTTTTATCATGTATCTACGGACGAAGTATATGGCTCTCTAGGGAAAGAAGGTTTCTTCTTAGAGGACACACCTTACGACCCAAAATCTCCTTATTCTGCTTCAAAAGCAAGCTCTGACCATTTTGTAAGAGCATACTACAACACCTATAAATTACCTGTAGTCCTTACTAACTGCTCAAACAATTACGGTCCTAATCAGTTTCCTGAAAAGCTTATTCCGTTATTTCTGAATAATATTATTGAAAACAAAGCTCTCCCTGTCTATGGAAAAGGAGAAAACATACGTGATTGGCTTTATGTAATAGATCATGCAAGGGCTATAGACATTGTTTTTCATCAAGGTATCAATGGAGAAACCTACAATATAGGTGGCTTTAATGAATGGACTAATATAGACTTGATAAAGCTACTTTGCAGCATCATGGATAGAAAGCTAGGACGTAGCACTGGCACTTCGGAGCAATTAATCACCTATGTTACAGATAGAAAAGGACATGATATGCGCTACGCCATTGATGCCTCTAAAATAAAAAATGAGTTAAATTGGATGCCTTCAGTTACTTTTGAAGAAGGGCTAGAAAAAACAATTGATTGGTATTTGGATAATAAAGACTGGTTAAATAATGTAACTAGTGGCGACTATCAAAAGTATTATCAAGAGATGTATGACACCAAGGGTTGAAAGTGAAAGGTTAAACGTTGAAAGTTGAGTTTAACTCACAAAGTCATGATTAAACTTAAAACGTATATAAACACATGAGACAAACATGTTGAATGTCGAATGTGACGTTAATACCCAGATATAAGCGCATGACTAAAAACTCAAAGCCCATACTCATACAAGGCTTGTTCAACTTGAATACTCGAATACAGAAACACTTGAACACATTTAAAACACATTAAACGAGCATGTCAAAAGTCTAATGTCTAAGTGGCGTTAATACCAACAGATAGGGCTGAAGCGTTTAAAAAATAGACATTAGTCTGTTTTTAGCGAAGAGCCAGAATGCGGGAGAGGCATGACTAAAACATGCATAACATACTAAATAACAATGTTAGTACTATTGTCTAGCGACTAGATACTAACTACTAGATACTTTTAAACTCATGAAAGGAATTATACTTGCTGGCGGCTCTGGCACTCGCCTTCACCCTTTAACACTAGCTGTAAGTAAGCAGTTGATGCCTATTTACAACAAACCTATGATATACTACCCCTTGTCTGTACTGATGATGGCTGGCATCAAAGATATTTTAATCATTTCTACACCTCATGACTTACCCAACTTCAATAAACTATTAGGTGATGGCAAAAAACTAGGGTGCAACTTTAGCTATAAGGTGCAAGAAGTGCCCAATGGTTTGGCGCAAGCGTTTGTTTTGGGAGAAGAGTTCATTGGTAATGATCCTGTAGCCCTCATTTTGGGAGACAATATTTTTCATGGCTCCAAACTAAGTATGCTATTACAAGAAAACACAACTCCTAGCGGTGGGGTTGTATTTGCACAGCATGTCAATGACCCCGAGCGATACGGTGTTGTAGATTTTGATGATGAAGGAAATGCATTATCTATTGAAGAAAAGCCTAAACAGCCAAAGTCAAACTTTGCAGTACCAGGCTTATACTTTTATGATAATGAAGTAATTGAAATAGCCAAAAATATCAAACCTAGTGCTAGAGGTGAATATGAGATTACCGATGTTAATAAAGAATATTTGAAAAGAGGAAAACTTAAAGTTGGTGTTTTGGATAGAGGTACAGCTTGGTTAGATACAGGTACTTTTGCCTCTCTTACACAGGCAAGTCAATATGTGCAAGCTATTGAAGAAAGACAAGGACTAAGGATCGGCTGTATAGAAGAAGTTGCGTATCGTATGGGATATATTGACGCAACCCAACTAAAGACTTTAGCCGCTCCATTGGTGAAAAGTGGTTACGGTGTATATCTTAATAGTTTAATAAAAAATTAGGTTTAACATTAAAGCTAGTTAAGTGAAAGCTAAAGGAAGAAAAATACTACATAAGGTAGAAGAGCTATTGAACATCGTTTATTTCCAAGTAGCTTCATTACTTGACAAAATCATTGTAAACAAAGAAAAAAACATTTCTTTGTATCATGTAATTGCGCTATTTATAAAAGATTTGAAAAAAAACCATATTCAATCTGAGGCGAATTCAGTTGCATATAATTTCATGCTTGCCATTTTTCCAGCCATTATTTTTCTTTTTACTTTGATCCCTTACATCCCTATTGACAATCTTAGCCTACTGATTATCAATTCTTTTGAAAGCTTAAACTTACTCCCAGAGAGTATTTATGAAGAAGCCGTCCTTACAATAAATGATATTGTAAACAAACCGCGCGGTGGTTTGCTGTCATTGGGTTTCCTTACGGCTTTATTTTTATCTACTAATGGTATGCTTGCTTTGATGAGGGCATTTAACCGTTGCTATAAAACTAGCGAAACAAGAAGTAACTTTACCACAAGAATGGTTGCTATATTTCTCACGGTGATATTGACGCTTGTACTTATCTTTGGTGTAGCCTTGATCTTTTCTGGTAAATTTCTACAAACTTATCTAGCAGAAATCCCTAATATTAACGAAGAAAGAAGTTATGAGCTTATACGGATTGGGGAATATATTGCGTTTCTTTTTTTGTTTTGGATAGCTATCTCTACGATTTACTACTTTGGCCCATCCTTACAAAATAGATGGCGTTTTTTTTCAATAGGTTCTATATTTTGTACCTTTATGGCCTTGTTTGCCTCTATGCTTTTTGCTTACTATGTCAACAATTTTGGTACATACAATAAAATTTATGGTTCCATAGGTACTTTGATTGGTTTCATGATTTGGCTTAAAATCATTTCTCTTATCTTACTTATAGGTTTTGAAATAAATGTAAGTATTCAATCGGCTAAGAGGGGTATTAAGGTAAATAAGACCTTAGTGTATCAAAGATTTTTAGTTAAGAAAACGAATGAAGTAGCCTAAGTTTTTTTAAAGATTAACAGCAGCACAACCTTTTCTACCTGCTTCTTATCTAACATTAGAGCATAGTTACTACTTTGTAATACACTATCATTCAATCAGGTAAAAGATGTAAATTTTTCGTTTCAAACAAAATAGTTTAAATTACTTCAATATCTAAAACACACTTGTTATGAAAAAATTGAGCCATTACTTCTTATTGGCATTTGGTATTATACTATTAGATCAATTCTCTAAATATATTACCTATATCAATCGCTATGATTTACCTATTTCTGTGTTTGGAGGTTGGTTTAAAATTAACTACGTCCTTAACCCTGGAATGGCTTTTGGCGCTAGCTTAGGTGGTATTTATGGCAAACTTTTCTTGACTTTGTTTCGCATTGTAGCCGTTGTATTCATAGGTATTTATTTGAAAAAACTTTACAAAGGCAAGCTTGCTCCAAAGGGCTTACTTATTACTATCTCTATGATATTTGCAGGTGCTATAGGAAATACCATTGATAGTTTGATTTACGGTGCTTTTGGTGATAAGAATTTACTTGTTAAAGACGCGCCTATGAAGTTCTTATATGGTAAAGTCATTGATATGCTTCATATTGATTTGTTCACCACTCCTTCTTGGTTACCTGTATTTGGGAACTATCCATTATGGCCTGTATTCAACATTGCCGACGCTTCAATTTTTATTGCTGTTTGTATTATTCTCATTTTCCAGAAACGCTTCTTTGCTAATCTAGGAAAAAAATAAGCTATAAAGCTTCTAAGAGACATTTACTGCTATTGGATAGTAAGATATTTCACCTAAAATCATACTATCCTACTTTCTACAAAAAGCTGCATTAAGTACGAAGAAAACTAGCTTTCTAAACTATCAACGCACTAAAAGCAGACTAAGGTACTTTTTTTAACGCTTCAGCACTTTTGAGTAGTAAGTCATTAGTACTAAGTACAAAGTTTGTTTAATACTAAACGTTAATCTCTAATCACTAAACACTATCAAACCTCATTCATTGGTTTAATTTTTTAATTTCTTCATTCACTTGATAAAAGGCACAGACTATCATTTCCCCCATTATTAATTATTAATTATTACCTACATTCAACTAGCTAAGTACACACATTGCTTATAAACCTGATAAGGAGACTTATAATTAAGTCTTTTTCTAGGTCTATTATTCAGTTCGTTTTCTACAAATTTAACATCTTTTTGAGTAATATTTTCGAAGCTAGACCCTTTACGTCCATATGTCTCTAGGTCAATACGCCTTTATGCTCTTTTATCTTTTGTCTTAAAATCTTAATTGTAAATAGTCAATCGTCCAATCGTAAATTGAAATCATTCATTTGGTCATTGTTGGCTTGACTACGTTAGGAAAGCAACTTTTGTCTCAATAAAAACTCCAATTGCTCATTAGCTTTGTATAAGTCAGCTGTCAATTGTTGGTTTTCCTCTCTTAAGGCAAATATCTCAAAAGCTTGATTGATGATGATATGCAAATCTTCATTAGACCACGGCTTATTAATGTAACGATAAACTTCTCCCCTATTGATGGCAGCTATTACTGCTTCCACATCTGCAAAGCCAGTAAGTAATATTCTTATCGGATCGGGGTATTTTAGGCGTATTTCTTCAAAAAACTCAACACCTGTTTGGTCGGGCATCCGTTGATCTGAAATAATAATATGAAATTGTTCACACTCTAGCAGCAATTTGCCTTCTTTGGTAGAAAGTGCTGTGGCTACATTATAATGCTTTCTAAAGGCAGCCTTGAAAGCAACCAAATTATTTTCTTCATCATCAATATAAAGAATTTTTATTTTTCCTTTGTTTTTTGGTTTAGGTGAATCGTTTGGTTCTTTATGTATCATAGCTATGATACGTATGTATAATGATAGAGTTTTATTTTAACTGATATTATTTCAACTTCATATACCATATCACCTTACTTTATACTACTATTCCTATTTAACGTTTTAGTTTATCATTTCAAAATGTACTCACCAGTCCGCCCCTCGAACACATTTTAATCGTATTCTAAGATGGCTTGATTCCATTCCACGAAAGTGGCTTTATTAAAAAATAAGAGGCTTGATTAGCTCTACTTTATGATGTTAAAGACAAAGATTTTTTTTATGCGTTAAGATTATCCGAAGGGAAACGTCTTAACCTCATAACATAGAAATAGAAGAAAACTAAAAAATGAGTATAGGTATATTATTTTTTTGTCGTGTAAAAACAAACCTTCTCTTTCTCTTCTATTCCATTTTTAAGAGACATAGTATAATTATGTCTCTCAAAAATGACTTTGGGTTAATTAATGCATAGGTACATTTACATCTATGAGTTCATAGTTTCTAAAAATAGTGCAACTCAAGGTATTTTCTTTTTTGCCTATACTATTTAAGGCTGTTCTGAAAAAGCTAAGGTCTTCTACTTTATCGGATTTAAATTTGATGATGGTATCTCCCGTTTTGAAACCATACTTAGCGGCATTAGAACTTTTGTCAATACTTTCTATAAAAACACCATAATTTTGACCGCCAGAAGCATCTATATAATCTGGAAAGTCTGATATGGTTACTAAAGTCATTCCTTTCCACTCGAAGCTGTCTTTTTCTTTTACTAGATTCTCTATATCAGATTTTTTCTCTTCTCCTAAAAGATTTGCCAACCAGCTTTGATGCACTATATTTTTTATCTTGCGCACTTCCACTTTATCTTCAAAACCTATGGCATTACCTTGCTTGTCGAAGGTTAACGCTCTTATGGTGGTAGTTGCATCTACTGTAATAGGGCTTTTATATAGCTTAGACGTTGTTGTTGGTGCTGAACCGTCTAGGGTATATCTTACTTCCCCTCCTCTTGCATCTGCTGTTATTTTAATGGTTTTATTCTTTGTAAACTCCTTCTCTCCTACTCTGATGGTCGTCATTTGGTGTCCAAACTGATCCATAGGGAAGTTTTGGAAGCCTAGCTTTAGTGCTGGGGAGTTACTTTTTACTTTATAATTGAAGTTTGCAGGATCTTCGAACAAAGGCTTACCAAAAAGTGATTCCTTACCTTGCTTTTCTTGCCACTTGTCAAATGTAATCTTTGAGGTAATGTTTTTTTCATCTGTATTACCGTTATACCATAGATTTTGATTGAATGTACCCCACATTTTCAAATCTTTTGGCAATCTTACGGTACGTACCATAGATTGATCTCTATTGATTTCTCCATGATGATGAAAATTCCCTCCCACGACAATGATATTTTTTGTAAACTCGTCTTCGGAGTTGTCCATTGGCCATTTGTGAAAACCTAGTGGCACGGCACTGACGATGATGTTATTATATACTTTTCTGTAGTAACCATCGCGTAGCTTCAAGGTAGAGCCTAGCATCAAGTTATTGTAAATACGAAAGTTTGAGCTTCCATCATCTAGGTCTATCGTCCAATTCCCTGCACTGATCCCTGTTCTATAATTACCTACTCTATTGTTTCTAAGGTGTACGGTCTTGATAGCATCATGATATACATATTCTTTCTTAAACTTTGTTCCCTGTCCTGGGCTTTTATAATGCCAGAAACGCTCTCTTCCCCAGCTATTAAAAGGACCATGTTCCCCTGTTTCAGTAATAGCATCCCAAATATCACAATGCTCTAAGATATGTCCTCCCCATGAGCCATCGTTGAATGTTACTGCTGCTCTAGGGATGCGGTAAATGCTACAATGGCTTATGGTGATGTCCATACTCATAGAAACAAGCACTCCTGAAGTTTGCTTTCCATAAACCCCTACATCTCTTATGATGCAGTTAGATACGGTACACTCTTTAGGATAGTCGTCTGTTTTTGGTCCTATGGCGAAGTCTGTAAAATCTTCTCCTTTTTTCGGGTTTTCCCATGTTTGGTATTCTCTTACGGCTATGGTATCACCTACAAAGCATACACCACTTTCTCCAAGGTTTTCGATGAGGCAATCTTGTACAGAAATACTTTTATTTTTACCATCAACAAATACTCCGTTACTCCCTACTTGATGAATGTAGCTATTCTTTACAGAACAGTTTTCACTATTTAAAAAATAAATAGCACCGTCTCTACTGATTGCCCAATCTCCTCTATAGAGGTCGGTGTAGCGTGCAGGATTGAGATAGGTTGTATGGCTTTGTGTAAAAGTAATACCTTCAAAGTGAATATTTTTTGCTCCTACGCACGCTACTATATGTGTGGTGGCAGCGGCTTCTATCAATACTTCTGATGGGCTTACTCCTTTGGGTGTTTTGAAATAGAGTGTTTGTGTTCTTTGATCTTGATACCACTCATAGTCTGCGTCTAGTTCTTCAAAAATATTCTCTATATAATAAGGTGAATATGTTCCTCTCGCTGCGCCTGGTCCTACTCTACGCTGACATTGCCAACCTCCTTCACCAAACATGATTTTATTGTTTTCAAAATCAATGCTTTTGATCTTGTATTGCATATTGCCCCAATTTTTACTGTGGAAAGCATGTACTATCCCGTCTGTAGGGTTTTGCCACTTTTTTTGAACATGGTTTAACTCCTCACTTCTCCATTGTAGGTGGTCTATATCTCCACCCTCACATAGCAAATATCCTTTCCCACTTCTCAAAGGATTCTCATAATCCCAGTTGGGGTAGCGTGCTAAGACCATTCGCTCCTCGTTCATAAATAACTGAGTTATCTTCTCATGCTCAAAGGCTGTTCCTTTCAAAGATTTACGATAAATGCCGTCTTTGTATAGACTCCAACCTGTCGATGTGAGGGCCACACTTCCTTTCACCTTGACTTCTTGCCCTGCATGTGCCTTGAATGTGATGCTATACTTGTCTGTACCTGAATCTTTTTGATCAAAATGTAAAGGTGATGACTGGTAGTAACTACCTTGACTTATCATTACAGTGACATTTCCTTGTTGAGCCAATTGTTGTTTTGATATGTAGTTTTTTGCTGCTGCCAGCGTGGCAAAGGGCTTGCTTTGAGTACCATTGTTTTGGTCATTGCCATTAGGGGAAACATAAAGGTTAGTATCTTTTCCAAAGGAAAAAGAAGATATAAAAAGGAGGGTAAAAGCGATGAGTTGTTTCATGTTATGTACGTTTTAAGTTTTACGATATAAGTATTGTCTTGTGAGTTAAACTCAACGTTCAACCTTTAACCTGTTAGTTTTTTCGCTCCCGCCGTGCGGGTTTCATGTGTTCAAATTGAAGTTTTTAGAACATAGTTATGTGTTCTAAAAACTTCAATGAAAAATTTAATTTACTGCTATCTTTTCAGTTGTCAAAAGACCTTCATCAGTGAAGAAAGTCAAAATATACATTCCTTTGGATAGTGTTGTAGTGCTAAGCTCTTCTACGCTTGACAAACTATTCACCATATTCCCTGTATTATCAATAATATTGATTGTTGTTATTTTTTCTTGTACGTCTTGTAGCAAATCTAGTTTGATAGCTTGTCCCTCTGCAATAGGGTTTGGATAAACTTTAATACCATTTGCACTCGCAGAAGTATATTCATCGATATCTGTGATTACTTCTGAGGCTATTACTAGTTTTACTCCCTCGACTCTATGTCCATCACCTTTTGACCTTAACTGTACTAGTTGAGAAGAATACTCTGGAAACTTAACCACTTTAGTACCATAGTAGTCATAGAGTCCTGTCATATTGTTTGCCGTAATTACTATTGTTTCCAATAATTCGCCATCAATCAATACATCTACAGAAAAATTTACTGCTGTAGAATTATTTTGTGCTACTACAGCTACGCTATAAGATAATGTATCTACATCGTCGGCAGAGGCTAGATGAACATTAGCGTCATTGCTCGTGATCGAAGGTAAAGAGATATTAAAGTTCATTAGATTACCTACAGCTCCCGAATAGGCCCTTGATGGAACAAACTTCCCTGAATAATCTACGTTTTGATTCCAAGTAGATGTTGCCAAATCACCATGAGTCTTAAGCGAAAGCTCTACCGTCGTCCCTACATCGCTATCCGTGATTTCTGTTACAGGGCTGTTAGGTCTATCTATACGAGTAAGCGCTATATGTCCTAGCACATAGGCATTTGTAGTACTCTTAGCATTATAATATAGTTGCTTACTTGAGTTTGGCTCTATATAAAATGTATTGATGTATGTGTAATTCCCTGATGATGTAGCAGGCTTACCGTTATATAATAATTGTACAGGGCTTCCTACACCTATTGTAATAAATGTAGGTGTAGTGCTACCCGAAAATAGACTAAAAGAAAACCACAAAGTATCTTCACTACTATTGGTCATTTCCCAATATGCTCTTGCGTTACCGTTTCCATCGCTTTGCATGCTAAGGGCCTTTTGGTCAAATCTACTAGCGTTTGTTTCTGATGCACTAAAATCTGTGAGTACTTTGGAGTACATATTCTGCGTATATAATGTATCGTCTGAATCTAAAAATATAGTGTCTGTGATAGCAGCAGTAGATACCTCTACTTGTGCTTTTGCAGCGAAGCCACAGGCTATGCATGCTATGAGTAATATTTTTTTCATTTTTTAATAAAGTTTAGTGTGATGTTGATATCAATGAATGTGTAGCTTGTTCTTTTTTACACTCACATTGAAACAACGTTTGAAATAAGTGTCTTCTATTGGTTTTACAAGAGTTGTTTACTATTCAACCCTTCGTAAACTAAAGAATACATCACAAACGTAGATGAATAGCAAAAGAAAGCTGTTTTAAGATGTTCATATTATGTTCTTTGGTGTTCGGGAATGACTGTAAAACCTGTTTTTTTTATCATTACCGACCAATACCTAACAAGTAGCGGAATCTAGGTAAGCTATATTTTCATCTATTAGTAGGCTTTGCAGGACTATCTTTTGCACTTATTCAGCGTTACACACCACTTCCAAAACAATATTGTATTGTTTTAAGCAAGATTCTGTATCTCTATGAAGTATCATACTAGCTATCTTTGCTTTAAGCACCTGAGCTGTGAAGTCAATGAAAAAACACAGTCATTGTTACTTCATACAATAGGTTGGCAAGCTACCTACCTAAGTAGTCGTTCAACATCTTTATCATAAGAAACGGCTATTCGACCTCGTCTCATTGGAATGTTTTTTAACCTTTTAACATAAACATAGCATTATGAAATCACTATTTAATTTAATTTTTTCTTTCAGTTTTATTCTTGTTTTTACTGGTACTTTCTCTAAAGAACAGCCCAACATTATCTATATCATAGCCGATGATTTGGGGTATGGAGACGTAAGTTGTCTCAACCCTGATAAAGGAAAAATCCCCACCCCGCATATTGATACTTTTGCCAAGCAAGGAATGACTTTTACCAATGCTCATTCTAGCTCTTCGGTTTGCACGCCATCTCGATACGGTGTTTTGACAGGAAGATATTGTTGGCGAACTAGGCTACAAGAAGGAGCTATGAAATATGGTCGTCCCTTGATTGCAGAAGATAGAAAAACAATTGCTAGCTTATTGAAAGAAGATGGATATTATACGGCTGGTATTGGAAAATGGCACTTAGGTTCGGGCTATCAGATTCCTGCATCCAATGAAATACACTATGACGAAGAACCTGATGCTCTACCTATTGGTACTAGGATGATAAGTGGCCCTATTGAAAAGGGATTTGATGAATATTACTGGTTTAAGACTTTTCGAGAAGGGTTCACTGGTCATTGGACTATGATTGAAAACGATATCGTTGATAAAAACATACCCTTAGACGGTATGCTGCCTAGTTTACTGCACAGAGGTAAAGAGTTTATTACTAGAATGTCAACCTCTAACAAACCTTTTTTTCTTTATTTTGCTCCACCTGTGCCTCATAACCCAATAGTACCGACTCCACAATGGATAGGCAAAAATGAAATTGGCTCATATGGAGACTTTGTAATGCAATTAGATAATGCCATAGGTCAATTGATGGCGACCTTAGAAAAACAGGGCTTAGCTGAGAATACAATCGTTGTAATCACTAGTGATAATGGTGGTGCTCCTAGCTGTATGAAGTTGCGTAAAAAAGGACATTACTCATC
>WTJX01000444.1:8257-15319 GCA_011524675.1 Cytophagales bacterium | reverse complement strand
ATTCATGTGAGGGTGTTGTTTTAAGGTGTGGTGTGCTAAGGGGAATTTAGATAAGACGGAGTGTAGTCTAATTGTTTGTTTTGGGTGAAATTTTCTTTTTTCTTTTGTGTTTTTATCATGGGTTTGATAATTAAAGAATTAAGAAAAATAGATCACTCATAAGTGATCTGAGAAATTTTCATAAGTACCTAAGGTTAAAGGTTGGCTTGCAATATGTTTGGTTGAAGATGGAATAAGGCTTTAGGTGTTATACATTATAGATCACCGTCATAAGTAATGATATACCAACTTTCGTCTGCGCCATCTTTTCTTCTAGGCTTCCCTTCCACATAACCTACGTTTACACCTGTCTTAAATTTCCTTGCCATGGCAGTGAGGACACCTCTGTCAAAGTCGCAAGGGTATGGGTTTTTGCAATAAAAGATGATTTCCTTTTTTTCTTCATCAATACTGTGTACTTCAAAGACACCTATATCTCCATCTTTGTGGTTCATTTGGTATGCTACACTTAATAGATTGAAAGCCTCTTCTAGCGTGTTCATATTAGGAGGGAATTTGGCTGAATCAGGGATAGACTTACCTATTTGAAATAGGGTATTTTCACCAAACTTGATTGAAATCTCTTTGAAAGTATCTAACCATTTTTTTTGTGGATACCAACCGTCATCTGTCAAATGATCGATTCCATTATTTTGAAGCATTTCTACGCCTACCTCCCTCATAAACTTTGGAAAAGCGTTAATGGTAGCCATCACTGTAGATCCGTTAACCATTGCGTTATCATCAAAAGGAATAAACTGAGCCATAAATTAGGTGTATAAGGTGAAGAATTAGTTATTGAAAAATGTATTGTAAAGTTTATTTTTGACCTTTGAGCAATTCAAGACATTGAGGTTATACTTTTAGAAGGTTTGTACTATTTGCCCTAAGGTGAAATTTGATTCTTTTTTCATTTTGTATAAAATTCTTTATTGTAAGAATTTTCTTTTAAATATACTTATCAAATTGAAAAACACAAAGTTTTTAGGATGCTATAATTTAAAAGAATTATGAATTTAGATTATTTATAATCAAGGAATTATGTGTTAATATAGCTAAATAAAAAGTGTAGTTTCATTGCTTGTTTTTTTAATCGGTTCTATAAGTTGTTATTTTTGTTTTTATATGTTTTTCGTCTTTTAAAAAAAGAGTGATGAGTAGTACATTTTCTAATAAAGCTAAGAGCTAACTGCTGAAAGTGTTATTTTTTAAAAATACGAAGCCACTTATCAAAAAAACTAAAATTTAATATGTGGTTTATTGTACGGATACAAATAGTTAGAGGTTGAATAGTGTTAAAATAATTTTTTTGAATAGTATATGAAGTTAAAAGAAGTAAAAGCACTTAATTTACAACTTGGGTGCAATATATTTAAGGCGTTTTCTGAAGAGGCTAGGGTACGTTTGCTTCATCTTATTTATAGAAATGAAGAAATGTGTATCGCTGATTTGGAGCAAGTATTGGATTTTACGCAAACGAAGGTTTCAAGGCATATCAAGTACCTAAAGAGTGCAGGTATCTTACAAGTAAGGCAGGTGGATCAATGGCGTTATTATCGTGTGGATGAACGTCTGAAAAATATTATTGAAACATTGTTTGCTTATGTGGCTACGGATGCTTTGTTGGTACAAGATTTAAAAAACTACCATATACAGTATGCCAATAATGAGTTGGCTATAAGGAAATTACATAATAGAAAAAATGTATATCATCTTCCAGAACTTTAGCATATACTTAAAGAAATGTATAAACATATTATTTTTGATTTAGATCATACCCTTTGGGATTTTGAAAAGAACTCCGAAGAGACGCTCAATGAATTGATAATTGAACATCAGTTGACTAAGCTGTATTCTATAGATCCTATAGACTTTATTCGTGTTTATCGTAAGACAAATAAGCATTTATGGAATCAATACAATAAACATCAAATCTCTAAAGAGGATTTGCGAGTACAACGTTTTGAAATAGTACTCGAACATTTTTCTATTAGGGATGCTGCCTTGTCAAGTGTGTTGGATCATGAATACATCAGTAGATGTCCAGAAAAAGGGCATATGATTGAAGGGGCAAAAGAGATTCTTGATTATCTAGCTCCAAACTATCACCTTCATATATTGACGAATGGTTTTGAGGCTACACAAGACCGTAAACTCAAAGGGGCGCATATAGACCATTATTTTGAGCAGGTGATTACGTCGGAAACTTTGGGTATTCAAAAACCTGATAGTAGGATTTTTGACTATATGATTAGATTGGCGAAAGCCAAAAAGGAAGAGTGCTTGATGATAGGGGATAACCTTCATACTGACATCATTGGGGCTAGACGTGCAAAAATAGATCATGTTTTTTATAATCCTTTGCAAATAAATCATGATTTTAAAGTAAACTATCAGATAAGGAAATTAATTGAATTGAAGGAGATTTTATAAGAAAGGATAAAAATGGACTATACACCAAAAAACGAAGCTGTATTGTTGTATAAGCAAGGTTCGCCAGAGCGTGTGGCTTTGGAGAAAATGCTGGATGAGTTATATGCTGAAGAGAGAGAAATCTTTATGCATATAGATGGTAAAAAGGTTGCTTCTAGTAGGCAGGTAGATATTTACCCACCTCACAAGCATCAGCATAAAATAGGATGTTGTCATTATGGGGATGGTGGTCATGTAGCGCAGGCTATTCAGGCAGCTTTAGATGCCAAGCAGGCTTGGGCATCATTAAGCTTAGCGGAGCGATCTGCTATCTTTTTGAGGGCAGCGGACTTGTTGAGTAAAGAATGGCGAATAAAGATGGTGGCTGCTACGATGATAGGACAGTCAAAAAGTGTGATGCAAGCGGAGCTGGACGCAGCATGTCAACTTATTGATTATTTGAGGTTTAGTGTGGCTTATGCTGTTCAGATTTATCAAGAGAAAGTTGCTTCTACCTCTACGGTACACAATGTACTGGAATACCGCCCTTTGGAGGGCTTTGTGTTTGCTATTACTCCTTTCAACTTTACGTCTATAGCAGTGAACTTGGCGTTTGCCCCTGCTTTGATGGGCAATACGGTGGTTTGGAAGCCTGCCGATAGTCAAATTTATGCGGCTTCTTTTTGTATGGAGTTGTTAGAAAAAGCGGGACTGCCAAAGGGAGTAATTAATTTGGTGTTTTCAGATGGTGAGGAGGCTGGTGAGCAAATATTTAATCATCAAGATTTTGCAGGTTTACATTTTACGGGAAGTACCAAAGTATTTCAACAGTTGTGGAAATTGACAAGTCAAAAGTTGGATGTTTATAAAAATTATCCTCGTATTGTAGGGGAGACGGGAGGGAAGGATTT
This sequence comes from Cytophagales bacterium, assembly GCA_011524675.1. Classification (GTDB taxonomy): domain Bacteria; phylum Bacteroidota; class Bacteroidia; order Cytophagales; family JAAEPT01; genus WTJX01. Next base: position 11,957 of record WTJX01000444.1, on the reverse strand, counting down.
TGTGATTGCTCATCCTTCTGCCAATATGGATAAGCTAAGTATTTCGCTCATCCGTGGTGCTTTTGAGTTTCAAGGACAGAAGTGTTCTGCTGCTTCTAGGGCTTATATTCCCAAAAGTTTATGGGCTTCGCTCAAAGAACGTTTGATCCAAGCACTAGAAATGATGAAGGTGGGAGCAGTAGAGGATTTTAGTTGTTTTATGAATGCTGTGATTGATAAGAAGGCTTTTGAAAAAATAACACATTATATCAAAATAGCCAAAGAGGAGGGGGTGACCTGTATTGCTGGCGGTAAAGCAGATGCTTCTAAGGGCTACTTTATTGAACCTACTATCTTTCTGACAGATGACCCTATGGCTACTACTATGGTAGAAGAAATATTTGGTCCAGTGCTTACGATTTATCTTTATGATGACGAAGACTTTGAAGAGACGCTTTCCTTAGTAAACAATACGTCTATATATGGGCTTACGGGAGCGATCATTAGTGAGGATAAAGAAGCGGCAGAGCGTGCGCAAAAGAGTTTAATGTATGCTGCGGGTAATTTTTATGTCAACGATAAACCTACGGGTGGGGTGATAGGTCAGCAGCCTTTTGGAGGGGCTAGGGCTTCTGGTACGAATGATAAGGCGGGGAGTATATGGAATCTGATGCGTTGGGTTTCTCCTAGATCAATTAAACATAACTTGGCTACTCCTACAGACTGGAGCTATCCTTATATGTCTGACGGTGGCAAAGGATAGATTTTAGAGTAATCAGTTCATGGTCTATGAGTTTTTAGCCGTTAGCCTTTGGCTTTTGGCTATTAGCTTTTTGACTACTCTGAAAAAAGTAAGTATTCGGTAACGTAAGTCTTGTTGTTAATGAGACTTATGGTTTGTTGCATTACGTTTAACTTGAATACATAGAAACTTGAACACCTGAATACGAGAAGTATTATTTGAAGCATTCTTTATCGAGCTAATTTTATGACTTTATTTTATGGATTAGACCTACAATAGCTGTAGTTTTGTTATTTAGAAATTATGTTAGCATTTATCATTGTCTTAGGATTTGTTTTAGTATATGCAGTTTTGGCTATTTGGGTAGAGCGAAAGGTGGCTGCATTTATACAAGATAGGCTTGGTCCTATGGAAGTAGGGTATAAGGGGCTTTTGCAAACGATCGCAGATTTGCTCAAATTGTTGCAAAAGGAAGATATTGTGCCGAGTTCGGCTGATAGAAAGTTATTTCTTATTGCTCCTGTTTTTATTTTTGTGGCGGTGTTTGCAGGTTTTGCTACAATGCCTCTAGCTCCAAATCTTATAGGTTCTGGTGCTAAAGTGGGGCTTTTTTACATCTTGGCCATTATCTCTATTGATGTCATAGGTTTTTTGTTGGCTGGTTGGGGATCGAATAATAAGTATGCTATCATTGGAGCTATGAGAGCGGTAGCACAGATCATTTCGTATGAAGTACCTGTTACATTAATGGTCTTGTCTGTCGTGATGATTTCACAAACATTAGACTTACAAGAGATTAGTATGCAACAAGGTATCTTTAGCACTACGGAAAACTATTTGTTTGGAATAAAGGCTTGGAAGATAGAGGTAACTGAGGTAGGTGGAATCACAACTTGGAACATTATTCGTTATCCTTTTTTGTTGATAGGCGTAGTGGTCTATTTCATTGGGTCGTTGGCGGAGTCAAACCGTGGGCCTTTTGACATTCCAGAAGCCGAATCTGAGCTTATAGCAGGATTTCATACAGAGTATTCGGGTTTTCGCTGGTCTATGATTATGCTCGGAGAGTATGCGATGATGCTGTTGGTTGCCTTTCTAGGAGCTGTATTGTTTTTGGGTAGTTGGAATACTCCTTTACCAAATATTGGAAGTTTACATCTTGCTTCTTGGACTTCAGGCACTCCCAATGAGCTTTCGGGCTATTTGTGGGGCATGTTTTGGCTTTTTTCAAAAGCTTTGCTTTGGGTTGTGCTTCAGATGTGGTTTCGCTGGACTTATCCAAGACCTAGAGCTGATCAGTTGATGTTTTTATGTTGGAAAGTATTGACTCCTATGGCAATGCTGCTGGTTCTTTTGGCTGGTGTTTGGCGATTAATGATGGTTTAACGTAAATAGTGATCTATTGAAGAAAATAAAAAATTCATATTGGTTAGATGTCAAGGTTGCTATACTCTCGGCAAGTAAAGGGATTATTTTAACGATTATCCATTTCAGAGATGCGCTTACCAAGAAAAAGAGAAGAGGGGTAGGGGTAGAAGAAGATGGCTATTTTGACTATGATAAGGGGATCGTTACGCTACAATATCCCAAAGAACAGCTTCCTGTGCCAGATCATGGGCGTTACAAACTACACAATGAAATAGATGATTGTATCGTTTGTGATAAGTGTGCTAAAGTTTGCCCTGTGGACTGCATTGATATAGAACCTATAAAATCTCCGCAGGAGATCAGAAAAACGTCTGATGGTTCTTCTGTGAGAATGTATGCGGCTAAGTTTGACATTGATATGGCTAAGTGTTGCTTCTGTGGTTTGTGTACTACGGTATGCCCTACAGAATGCTTGACCATGAGTAAGGAATATGACTTTAGCGAGTTTGAGCTTTCTGATTTGAACTTTGGATTTTCGGACATGACAGAGCAAGAGATTGCTATGCGTAAAAATGAATATGATATTTTTGCCTTAGCGAAAGCAAAAGCGAAAGAAGAAGCTAAGAAAGGTGGAGGACAGTCTCAAGCGAAAGCAGCTCCAAAACCTAAGATAGGAGGAGCAGTAAAACCTAAGATAGCTGTGCCTAAGGCTAAAGCTACTACTGCAAAGCCCAAAATAACGATTCCTAAGCCTAAGGCGGAGGGGAACGAAAGTAATGTTGAAAGTAAAGCACAGGCTTTGAAGCCTAAAATACCTGTTTCAAAACCGAAAATCGTAATTCCTAAGCCCAAAACTGGAGAGGGAAAGGCAAGCACAATACCTAAACCTAAGATTTCTGTTCCAAAACCTAAGGTACCTAGCGTAAATAAAGAAGAGGCTAAGTCTAAAGTGTCTGTTCCAAAACCTGTCATTCCTAAGCCTAAAATAGGAGGGGGGACGACTAGTAAGGCCGAATCTAGTGCTAAACCTAAAGTGGCAATCCCTAAACCCAAAATACCAAGTGTACATAAGGAGGAGGGACAAAAAGAAGGTGCTAAATCTAAAGCTTCTGTATTGAAGCCTGTGATTCCTAAGCCTAAAATACCTACGGTAAAGAATGAGGACAAAAATAAAGATAGTGGGGTAGAAGGAACTAAGTCGAAGCCGTCGGCATTAAAACCTGTGATTTCAAAGTCTAAAGTAGCAGGAGAGACGACTAGCAAGGCAGAAACTAGTGCTAAGCCTAAGGTGGTCATCCCTAAGCCTAAAATACCAAGTGTGCATAAGGAGGAAGGGCAAAAAGAAGGTGCTAAACCTAAAGCAACTGCATTGAAGCCCGTGATTCCAAAACCAAAGATACCTACGGTAAAGAATACGGAAACAAAAAAAGAGAGTGGGGTAGAAGGAGCTAAGCCGAAGCCATCGGCATTAAAGCCTGTGATTCCTAAGCCTAAAAAAAATAAGTAAGCAGACAAAAATAGCCGTTTTTTATCATAAGTATTTTTGGACGACTACTTACAGAAGAATAGCTTTTTCTAATTTGACTAGATGATGATACAAGATTATATTTT
>WTJX01000444.1:3239-8157 GCA_011524675.1 Cytophagales bacterium | reverse complement strand
TACAGAAGAATAGCTTTTTCTAATTTGACTAGATGATGATACAAGATTATATTTTTATGGTGTTTGTTGCGCTTACTAGCATAGGAGCGTTGTTGGTGTTATTGTTACGTAATATTTTGTATGCGGCTTTATCGCTATTTTTTGCTTTTTTGGGTATAGCTGCTATTTATGTTTTTGTGTCAGCAGATTTTTTAGCGATCACACAATTAGTGATTTATATCGGTGGAATACTCATATTGGTACTCTTTGGTATTATGCTAACCAATAGGGTGTCTTCTGTCAAAGATTTGATTTCAGAATCTGGAAACAAAGTTTTTGGGTATCTCATGGGGATAGGGCTTTTTACATTATTGTGTTTCGGAATAAAAAATATCAATATCCCTATGTATTGTGTTAGAACAGATCATTCTATTATACGTCCTATAGGAATATCTCTTATGACTGATAATATTCTTCTTTTTGAAGTGTCGGCAGTTTTGTTATTGGTAGTGTTGGTCGGAGCAGCGTATTTGATAAGTAAGCAAGGGGCAAATGAGTAAGGTCTTCTTTTAATAAAGTATTGTATATCATGATTTTAATCTATTTAGCAGCCTTTCTTTTTTGCATAGGTTTTACCATTGTTTTAGTCAAGAAAAACCTTATTCATTTACTTTTGGGAATAGAGTTGATGCTCAATGCTGTGAATATCAATTTGGTTGCTTTCAATCAAATAAATGATGGTATTCAAGGAGTAATGTTTAGTCTTTTTGTGATTCTTGTAGCGGTAGCAGAAACATCTATTGCTTTGGCTATGGTTTTACAACTGGTAAAGAAACATGGCTCGGCAAATGTTACTCAGTTTAACAAATTGAAGGAGTAATGATATTGTTTCCGTTAGGTAAAAACTACTTATTGAGTTTTAGCTTTTTTTTGATAGCACGCTAAGCACGCTTCGTGGATAAAGCTTTTAGCCTTTAGCGGTTAGCCTTTAGTTTTTTTTAAATGTACACCTTTTTACTGCACAAAAAAAAGGATGATTTTTTCAAATCATCCCTTTTTTTGTTTAACCTCATTTTAACGAGTTTATGCAGCTACCGCAGCAGGTTGCAAACTTGTTGTATAATCTTTCTGTGTACCTAGTTTTTTGAGCAATTTGATATGAGAACCTATTACACTTGTCATATTTTCATATTCTAAATAGGGAAGCCCAAATTCTAATGCCGTCTGTTTTACTATCGGGGCAATTTTAGTATAGTGCACATGACATATATTTGGGAATAAGTGATGCTCTATCTGAAAGTTCAATCCACCAAATAAGTAGTTGGGTAATATCTTTTTGTTTGAAAAGTTGGCAGTAGTATATAACTGATGCTCTAGCCAAGAATTTTTGATCTCACCTTTTTCTGAAGGTTTAGGGAAGTCAATACCATCTACTAAGTGTGCCATTTGGAAAACAATTGCTAAGGTAAAGCCAAAAACAACATGGCTTGTTACGAATAACAAAATCACCATATATGCAGGTACATTCATTACCATGATAGGGATAGCAATAAACGTAGTGTAATAGATCAATTTATAAACAATAAGGCGTATCCACTCTTTAGTAGGATGACTAGTTTTGATGTATCCACCGATGTTTTTCTTCATGAAGAAAACGTAGTCTTTCATCATTACCCAAGAAAGGCTAGTAAAAGTATATAATAAGAAAGCATAGATGTATTGAAACTTATGTACTTTCCATAAATCTTGATCTGGCTGATATCTTAATACAGGTACTTGGTCAATATCTGCATCAAACTCTGGGATGTTAGTATAGGTATGGTGAACAACATTATGACTGATTGCCCACATATAATCATTTGCTCCCATGAAGTTAAACATGAGACCTAGTGCTTTATTTACTTTAGGTTTTGTAGAGTAAGATCCATGTATGGCATCATGACCTATATTTAATCCTACCATAGCACAAGAAAAACCTAATACACAAGCGACAATAAACAGTCCATATAATGGTAAGGTATTGCTGATGAGTACGGAGTAACTGCCTATGACCATACATATGATTAGGATGGTCTTGAATACCATTTGACCATTGGCATGCTTGCCAATGTTGTTGTTTGTAAAGTATTCATCTACCCTTTTTCGCAAAGTTTGTTGAAAGTCAAGGTTTCCTCTGTCAAACTTAACTCTGCTTTTATTTGAATCTGCCATTAAAAGAAATTGATTGTGAAATAAAAATTTTTGGATCTATTATGACTAACAATAGTGAATTAGTAATGTTTATTTGTTTAAACTATTGGAAGATAAAAGGCTAATTGGTGAAACTGTAAATGTTTTATGCTTTCTTTTGTCTGTAAAAATACCCATAAAAACTTAGATATCAAACTTTATTCCTTGTGCAAGGGGAAGCTCATGGCTATAGTTGATCGTATTTGTTTGTCTTCTCATATAAGCTTTCCAGGCATCAGATCCAGATTCTCTTCCACCTCCTGTTTCTTTTTCACCACCAAAAGCACCTCCTATTTCAGCCCCAGAAGTACCTATGTTCACATTGGCAATGCCACAGTCAGACCCTTGATGAGATAAAAATAGTTCTGTTTCTCTTATATTGGTTGAGAATATAGAAGAAGATAAGCCTTGTTTTACATCGTTTTGTATGTTGATAGCTTCATATATATCAGAAGAATACTTGATGAAATAAAGTATTGGGGCAAAAGTTTCTTTTTGGACAGTTTCAAAATGATTCTTGGCTTCAACAATGCTTGGCATGACATAGTTTTTTGATTGTAACGTAGCTATGACTTCACCACCATATAACAAATTGCCCCCCTCTTTTATCACTGATTCAATGGCATTTTTGTATTGATCTACAGCGTCTTCGTCAATCAAAGGACCTACCAAATAGTTCTCATCTAGTGGGTTGCCAATAGATAGCTGTTTGTAAGCATGAATGATTTTTTCTTTGACAAGCTCATATATGGTTTCGGGTATTATCAGCCTTCTTGTACTAGTGCAGCGTTGCCCTGCTGTACCTACTGCACCAAATACAATGGCAGGAATAGCCAAACTGAGGTCAGTATGCTCTGTAAGGATGATGGCGTTATTTCCGCCAAGTTCCAAAATAGTCTTTCCTAATCTAGCACCTACTGTTTTTGCAACTTCTTTTCCCATTCTTGTAGATCCAGTAGCCGATACTAAAGGGATATTGGTGTTTTCTGTTAACAGCTTACCAGTTTCTTGGTCTCCAATGATTAGGTTGAGTACCCCTTCTGGTACATTGTTTTTTCTGAGTACATCCTCTATGATACAGTGACATGCCAAGGCACAAAAAGGTGTTTTTTCGGAAGGCTTCCAAATGACACTATCGCCACATACTAAGGCAATCATTGCATTCCATGCCCATACAGCTACAGGGAAGTTGAAGGCTGAAATGACACCTACAACACCCAAAGGGTGGTACTGCTCATACATCCTATGTTGAGGTCTTTCAGAGTGCATACTTAGACCATATAATTGCCTTGATAAACCTGTAGCAAAATCACATATATCTATCATTTCTTGTACTTCTCCTAAACCCTCTTGGAGAGACTTTCCCATCTCCAAGGTTACAAGTTCACCTAAAACATGTTTGTGTTCTCTTAGGGCATTGCCTATTTGCCTTACAACCTCACCTCTAGCAGGTGCAGTCCAAGTCCTCCATTTTTCAAAGCCTTTATTGGCTGTCGCTATGATGTTTTCTACTTGCTTTGCAGACACTAGATTGAGCGAGCCTATAGTCTCTCCATCTATTGGTGAGTAGGAGGTGATGTTTTGTTTACCTTCTCCATTGTTCCATGATGTACCCGTACAGAGAGCATATTGGTTTTTGAAGCTGAATTTTGTAGCGATCTTGTTTAGTATGTCTTTTGTCATGAAGGTATTTTTAAAGCATAAAAAAAACCACAGAAAACATCTGTGGTTTATTTATTTTATCATAATAAATTTAATGGAATGACTCCTTTATCTTTTTTTAGTTAAATCTAAAGTCCTGTTTACACTTTTACTAGCTTGTTCTAATAGTTCTTTTGTAGGAACAAAGCTTTTTCCATCCCATTCTAGTGTAGGATAGTTTCTACCAGTCTGAGAAAACCCGTCTTTATGAAAATAAAAACGATATTGATTGAGTTTATCAGTAGTTCTTTCAGGGTCTTCACCTACTAAATCTCTCCATTGAGGACATATATCTTGAAATGCCAAAGGCTGAAAACCGTTGATATTTTTCTTGTACCTTACAAATCTGTAAATTTTCTTTCCATCGGCATTTTCTAACATAGTAATGATAGCATCACCATTGATAGAGGAATATAGTTGGTACTCTATATAGTAGTATTCCGTTTTAACACTTAAAAAGTTATCTCCTTTCCTTTTGACTACAGGCTCTATATCTCTGAGAATAGCTCTATCTCTTTCGAAAGAACTCATTAGGTAGCCATTTGATGTACTAAGTAAGTCTCCGTTTTGGATTTTCGTAATAAGATAGCTTTCTATTTTATTTACAGGTGTATTACTTGCTTGAATAGCTGAAAGTGAAAACAAAAAAACTAAAGTGGATAAATAATATTTCATTACAAATAGAATTATGTGGTGATCGATATAAGCTAAACGTGCAAATGCCGATTTGGCTAATATAAAAAAAATGTAATAAAACTTTATACTGATAGTGGTACAACTTTTCCACTAAAGCATATTCAGCTTTTTAATTTCATGTTGAAAATTAAGTGTTTTGTCTAATCTGAGTCATTTTTGAACTATGTAATAACTAGCTCTGTACGATACATAAATGATAAAGAGTAGAAAAAAAGCTACAATTTTACAAACGAAAAAGTAGGGTTTAAATATGCGCTATGCTATAAAGAACTATTGCTTTTACCTGACATTTGTTTTGCTTCTTTTATATATA
>WTJX01000444.1:0-3139 GCA_011524675.1 Cytophagales bacterium | reverse complement strand
GCGAAAATTAAGAAGAAAGCATCATTTTTTTCAAAAAAGTGATCGTCTCTTTGGTGGTGATCTTTGTGCAATACCCAAAGAAAGCCATGCATTATATACTTATGAGCTGCCCATGCTACAAACTCCATCAAAACAAAAGTGGACAGTACGGTTATGGTATTTAAAAATATATTCATGATGATGATATAACTAAGTTAAGTATTCCGAAAAATGCTAATTGAACAGAGTAAAAGTAATATACAACATCTTTTTTGTCTTCAGTTTTTATTTTACATGCAAAGTAAACACTGAAAATAATGATTGAGACGATAAACCAAGCAATATAGTTTTGTAGTGGTATCACATTATCTTTCCAATGCCAAAAGTTCAAATGAATAGCTATAGGTTCTATGAGATAGTCCAATAAAACCATTAAGAATGAAGCTAATATAATTTTAAATAGAGGAGGTATGTTTTGGGTATTGACTAAACGTATGACAGATAGACACAACATGAGCCAGTTGATACCAATCAACAAAGGAGTACCACTCAATTTGATGCCTAGAGAAGTACCATAATGGTAAGTGCCGAAAATATCGCCAGTTTGTACGCCTACAAGCTCTACCAAATAACTGAAAATATAACAGAAGATACAAAATAGTATAAGTTTGGTACTTGGCTTTTGAAAACTAATTACAAAGAGAGCAAACGAAATCAAAAGGTTTACAGGAGTCAATGGTACAAATAAGTCTTTGTAAGGAGACAAAATACCTATTACTCCTACAATGTGTAATATCAGAATAATAAGAGCGCTATATTTCTTTATGATATGATAGATCAAGGAGTCATTATTTAAAGTTTTCACTTACAATTTTTGCAGATAAAAGGCATAGAGGGATTCCACCCCCAGGGTGTACACTTCCTCCTGCAAAGTACAACCCTTTTATTTTACTAGAAAAATTTTTGTGTCTTAAAAAAGCAGCCATTTTATTATTAGAACTAGCACCATATAATGCACCTTTATAGCTTGAAGTCTTACTTTCAATGGTTCTAGGGTCTAGTACCTCTTCTGTTGCTATCAGTGATGCTATGTCCGTATGTAGCATTCTACTTAGTTTGGTCAAAATGTTCTTTCTCGCTTCTGAGATAAGTTGATCCCAGTCTTGCTTTTCGTTATGCGATACATTAATCATCACAAACCAGTTTTCACATCCGTTAGGAGCATCCGATGGGTTGTGCTTCGAACTAATATTTACATAAACCGTTGGGTCATGATAAATGTTTTTTTTCTTAAAAATATAATCAAACTCTTTTTGGTAGTCATCGCTAAAGAAGATATTGTGTAAATCTAGCGAGTTAAAGCTTTTTTTGATTCCCCAATAAAATATCAAGGCAGAGCTAGACCTTTGTTGTTGGAGTATTTTTTCGGGTGCTTTATGTTTACGAAGCAAGTGTCTATACGTAGGGTAGATGTCCATATTGCTCACTACCCTATCAAACGAATAATTTTTCTTGCTTGTTTTTATTCCTTTTACCTTTTTACCTTCCGTGATAATTTCTTCAGCTTTTTCATTAAATACATAATCAACACCTATCTCTTTAGAAAGTGTATATAAACTATTAGTGATAGACCGCATCCCTCCTTTAGGGAAGTATGTGCCCATATTATGCTCTAAGTGAGGAATGATATTCAAGACAGCAGGTGCTTGGTAAGGGTCAGATCCGTTGTATGTAGCAAACCTATTGAACAGTTGTACCAGTTTTGGTTCTTCAAAGAATCCTTCATTCACATCATTCATTGTTTTATTCAATTTTAGCTTATTGATATTGAATAAAGTCTTAACGATCCTTGATGAAAAATAAGTTTTGATTTTGTGTAAAGAGCTTTGTAAAAATAAATGAGAAGTGAGTTGATATATTTCTTTACTTCTATTCAAATAGTCAATGATTTGTTGTTTGGGAGTACCAAGTTTTTTCTCCACCTCCTCACCAAACTCATTTATATTTGTTTTACCATATATTGTAGTGCCATCTTCATAAAAGTAATGACAAGTATTGTCTAGTGTTATATATTGGAAATAGTCTGTACTTTGTTTTTTAGCGATAGAAAAAAGCTCTTCTACATTTTCTGGCATAGTAAACAAAGAAGGTCCAGCATCAAAGTGGTAACCATTAGACTCAAAAGACGTTAGCTTTCCCCCTGGATAATCGTTTGATTCTATAATAGTTACATCTTTCCCTTGCATTTGTAAGCGTATTGCAGTAGCAATCCCAGCGATGCCAGCACCTATGATTCCAACTTTCATATCATTTTTTTATTTTTGAAGTGAAAAATCTTTGCACCCGATTATTAAAAGTTTAAATCACTTCTTGATCTGAACTAAAGGTACTCTTTTTTTTAATCTATAATTTTTGAGTACTTAATTCTAAATAAATATTTTTTTTATGTAAAATTTAATAAATAATGGTTAAAAACTTATTAATGTCAAGGCCTGGTTTACAGAATGTCTGCACAGTATTGATATCGGTCAAAATAGTATTATTTTAACTATTAATTGAGATTTACACAGATTTAATAAACATTTGTAAGCTAAAAAAGGTTGTTTTTTCAAAAAAAAAACAGATTAGGGTGGTAATTTTTATTTTACTTAGTATATTGGTCAAAATTAATAATGTAAGTTAAAAAATCTTATTAAATAAATTATGAATTGCATTCTAATCGATGATGATCCGGTTTCTGTAGAGCAAATATCGATACTTATAGAGAAAACCCCTTCTTTAGAGTTGGTTAAAGTTTTTAGAGAAGCTGAGAAGGCTATGTCTTACCTTAAGCGTAACACAGTAGATGTACTTTTTCTAGACGTAAATTTACCTGACATATCTGGTTTGGATATGTTGAAATCACTAAAAGATGCTCCGAGAACGGTTCTAATTTCAGGTTCTTCTGACCATGCGTTAGAGGCTTTTGATTTGAATGTCGTAGATTATCTTTTAAAACCAGTTAAATATAACAGGTTTTTACAGTCAGCAGAAAAAGTTGAGGAAATTATCTTAAAGGAAGCAGAAGATCATGTGCCTACAGGGCAAAAGGATTATGTATTCTTAAAGATGAATTCTAAGTTACATGGAGTATATACTAAAGATATAGTATATGTTGAGG
>WTJX01000257.1 GCA_011524675.1 Cytophagales bacterium | reverse complement strand
TAAGGTGTTGACTAAATGAAAGGTGGTTCTCTAGTATGTATTTCTAATGGATTAGGTGTTGTTTTTAGTTATTTTTAGGCTTTTCTTTTACCTTAGTGTTGAGTTACGCTTGTAATGTTGATAACTTTTAAGGTCTTTTGAGAATAAATGTTACAAAAGTGTGCAATTTTTTATTTTCACACTTTTTTGGAGTTAAAAAAATAATATAAATAACTGATTTTGAGATAGTTGCAATTTAGTATCGTTGGATTTAATCTCATTCCACGAAAGTGGCATTCTTTTAATGAAGAATTAATAATGTATAATGAATAATGGGGGGCAGTGGGAATTGAGAGAATAGAGCGTTATGGGAATAAAAAATGAAGAAAATGAAAAAATGAAGGAAGGTAGTGCTTGGTGATTAACGATTTGTGTTGAGTTATGGGTTATGAGTGATTTAATTAATAGTGAGTTTTTCAGTGATTTACGATTAATTAAATAAAGTTTGTACTTTGTACTAACGACTTAGTACTTTATACTAATGACTTTGTACTCAATACTAGCTCAACAGCTAAAAGCTTATTATAATCAAAACGTAGTTCACCGCCGCCTGCTTACTTATTTTTACTTTGGCGTAAAAAATCTTTACTTTCAGAACTAGATTTTTGACATCAAATAGTATCTTTGATGCTATGGCTGCAAATCCACAAGACGTTTTACAATCGCTCAAAAACGGGCAATACTCTCCTGTCTATTTCTTACATGGAGATGAGGCATATTATATAGATGCTATTAGCAATTATATAGAACAGCATGCCTTAGAAGAATCTCAAAAAGGTTTTAACCAAGTGATCTTGTATGGCAAGGACGTAGATACCAATACTGTGATCTTAAACGCTAAGCGTTTCCCCATGATGTCTGAGCGTCAAGTGGTGATAGTCAAAGAGGCACAAGAAATCAAAGATTTGGTAAAAGACGGAGGTGCAAAAATTTTAGAAAGCTATGTCAAAAATCCTTTACCCTCTACCATTTTGGTGTTTTGTTACAAAAACGGACTCTTAGACGGAAGAAAAGCAGTTGCCAAAAGCCTAGACAAACACGCTATCCTTGTTGCTAGTAAAAAAATGTATGACAACCAGGTGGCTGAATGGATACTGAACTATGTCAAAACTAAGAATATACAAATCTCACAGAAAGCGGTAGCCATGTTATCCGAAAGCATAGGTAACAAGCTTACGGCTTTGGTAAACGAGATAGACAAGGTATTGTTGAATGTAAAAGAGGGTGAAGAAATTACAGATGAACACATCAGTAAGTACGTAGGGATCAACAAAGATTATAATATATTTGAACTGCAAAAATCACTGGTGAGTCGTAGAGCTGATAAATGCTATACGATAGTCAATTATTTTGGCACCAACCCCAAAGACCACCCTCTCATTCCTATGTTGGCAGTATTATATGGTTTTTTCATCAAAGTATTATTGGTACATCAATCTTCCAACAAAAATGACAACCACCTCGCGGGCATACTGAAAGTAAACCGTTTTTTTGTAAGAGATTACCTCAGCGCTGCGAGATCGTATAAGCTGAATGCTGTATTGAGTATTATAGGTTTTATACATGAAGCTGATTTGAGATCAAAAGGTGTGGATGCTGCTAGCTTTACGAATGAAGCCATACTTAAAGAATTGATAGCTAAAATACTGAGGACATAGTATTTACGTTTTACGTTATACGTTTTAGGTTTTGACGTTGCAAACGTTAAGTAGGCTAACAAAAAAATAAGCAAAATTTAAGAAGACATTTGTCTAATATTCACCATATCCTAAAAAAACATTGGGGACACTCTTCTTTTCGTCCTCTGCAAGAAGATATCATCCGTGCAGTACTAGATGGCAAGGATGTATTGGCATTGTTGCCCACTGGTGGTGGTAAATCGGTATGTTTTCAGGTGCCTGCTTTAGCTATGGAAGGCATTTGTTTGGTGGTATCTCCTCTAATAGCGTTGATGAAAGACCAAGTAGCCCAGCTAAAGTCTAAAGGCATATCCGCAGCTGCCATCTACTCTGGGATGCATGCGCAAGAGATTGATGTTTTACTCGACAACTGTGCCTATGGTGATATCCAATTCCTCTATGTCTCTCCCGAAAGATTGGGTACAGACCTTTTCAAAGAACGCGTAAAAAAAATGAAGGTTTGTCTCTTGGCTATTGATGAGGCGCACTGTATCTCTCAATGGGGACATGAGTTTAGGCCTTCTTATTTGGACATCAAAGAAGTCAAAGCGTTTACTGGCGACGTTCCTACGATAGCCCTTACAGCTAGTGCCAATCTAAAAGTAAGAGAAGATATCATTGCACAGCTAGGGCTACAAGAAGTAAGTACTTTTGTCAAATCATTTGCAAGGGCTAATTTGTCTTATTCTTGTTTTTTGGAAGAAAACAAAGAAGCAAGGCTACTCAGTGTGCTCAAAAATGTAAAAGGCAGTGGAATAGTGTATGTAAACACACGAAATAAGACGGTAGAGATAGCAAAACTATTAAGAAGAAATGGCGTTTCAGTAGATTTCTACCATGGAGGCCTGAGCAATGAAGAAAGAAATACAAAGCAGGAAAAATGGATAGCAGGAAAGATCCGTGTCATTGTTACGACCAATGCCTTTGGAATGGGAATAGACAAACCCGATGTACGCTCTGTAGTGCATTGGGAGCCTCCTTTTTCGCTTGAAGCTTATTACCAAGAAGCAGGCAGAGCAGGGAGAGATGAAAAAAAAGCCTATGCCGTTTTACTCTACAATAACGAGGACTTAGAACTGGTAGCCAAACAAGTAGTAGAGCATTACCCAGACATTACATTTATCAAACGTGTATATCAAAGCTTGGCTAACTATTACAAAATGGCGATTGGCGGTAGTAAGATGATAAGCTATGATTTTGAGTTAAATGACTTTGCCTCTACCTTCAACCTAAACAAAAGAGAAACTTACCATGCGCTCAAAAGGCTTGAAAGCGAAGGCTATATCGTTTTGACGGATTCCTTTCATGAACCTTCGCGCTTACGCTTCAATGTGAGTAGTCAAGACCTCTATAAAATACAAGTAGCCAAGCCTCCCTATGACTACATGATTAAAGGCATACTGCGTATATATGGTGGTGAAGTATTGTCTCAGTTTGTGAAGTTTTCTGAAAAGGAACTTTTGAAGTACCTAAGAGATGAAACTTCCACCGAATTGACCAAAAAATTGACTTACCTCCACAAAACGGGTGTCGCCTCTTACTATCCTCAAAAGACTAAGCCTCAAATTACTTTTTTATTAGGAAGAGTGGATGCCAACGAGTTATTGCTAGATAGAAAAAGGTGGGATCAGCTCAAAGAAACGGAAAGCACCAAAATGAAGGAGATGATAAACTATATCAAATCTGAGCGGTGTCGTTCTTTGACTATACAATATTATTTTGATGAAAAAAGTGAACGTAGCTGTGGCGTGTGTGATAGATGTTTAGCACAAAAAAAATTAAAGGTGAGCGAGGAACAAGAAATAGCTTGGAAACAAAAAATTTGGAATACACTGAACCACCATCAAAAAGTAAGCTTAGAAGAATTGATAGCTATTTTTCCAACACAACAAAGAAAACATGGGGTGTACATGATACAACAGTTACTGGATCAAAAAATCATTGCTTACGATGAACATAAAAATATTCAGCTTGTAAGACTTTGAGATTTTTAGACAAAAGACATCATGAAGAGCAGGATTTTATTCCACGAAAGTGGCGCAAGCTAATTAATAATTAATGATGAAGAATTAATAATGGGGAGTAGTAGGGATTGGAAGAGTAGAGCTTTTATTGAATTAAAAAATTAAAGTAATTAAAAAATGAAGGAGGATTTTAGTGATTAGTGTTTAATAAAGGTTAGATAAACTTTGGACTTTGTACTAAAGACTTAGTACTCAAAAGGGCAGAAACGTTAAGAAAATTGACCTTAGTCTATTTTCAGCGACGAGCCAGTACGCGAGAGGGAATTAATAATGAGACTGTGGTAGATGATAGTTTGTGCCTTTATCCTACTAATGAAAAAATTAAAGTAATTAAAAAATGAAGGGCTTTAATTTACGACTAGACTATTGACTATTTATTA
>WTJX01000156.1 GCA_011524675.1 Cytophagales bacterium | reverse complement strand
CTAGAAAAGCTCATGATTCTATGATATCTAAAAACATCAAAATACGGGAAGCGAGAGACTCTGACACACATCCAAAATCCTTTCCTATAATTTTAGGTTTGGACGTTACAGGTAGTATGGGACATATACCACATGATTTAGTAAAAGAAGGACTGCCAAAATTAATGGGAGGAATTATTCAAAATGGAGTACCTGATGCATCGCTACTTTTTTTGGGCATTGGAGACCATGAATGCGATAGATTCCCTCTACAAGTAGGTCAGTTTGAATCCGGTGATGAAGAGTTAGACATGTGGTTAACTAGAACTTATATAGAAGGAGGAGGAGGAGGAAATGGAGGAGAAAGCTATTTGTTAGCTTGGTATTTTGCAGCTTTCCACACTTCTACCGATGCTTTTGAAAAAAGAGGGCAGAAAGGAATACTAATTACAATTGGTGATGAACCTAATTTAACAAGCCTCCCAAGTTCAGCACTTAAAGAAATTATGGGTGAAGCAAGAGAAAGCTTTAATGAGAGTAAGCTTTTGAACGAAGTTAGAAAAAAATACGATGTATTCCACATCAATGTATGCCATTCAGCTTGGGCTGAAACGTCAGAAAAAAGTTGGAAAAACACACTTGGACAAAACTGTATTTCTGTTTCTGATTACAAAACAATACCAGATGTAATAAAAAAGTTAGTATGTGAAAATCATACTTCAAAAATTGGGACAACTTATAAAAGTGACAGTATTGACACAGGTTTTGATAACATTGAAATGCTATAAAAGATGATGAAGGCTAAAATTGTAATAGGTTTAGGTTTTGGAGATGAAGGTAAGGGCATTACCACTGATTACCTTTGTAGTAAAAACAATAAACCTATTGCAATACGATTTTCTGGGGGGCAACAAGCAGCACATACTGTTATGATTGGAGATTTAAAGCATATACACTCCAGTTTTTCCAGTGGTGCATTGAGAGGTCACCCTACATATATAGCTGAGCAATGCACAATTCACCCTACATACCTTTACAATGAATTAGAAGTATTACAAGAGAAAGGAGGATGTACAGAATTATATATTCACCCACTATGTAAAGTCACTACACCTTTTGATGTATGGTATAACAGAAAAGATTCAATAAACCTAGAACATGGGACTTGCGGAAAAGGTATAGGTGCAACTATGAAAAGAAACGAAAGTCAATTCAAGTTGTATGCTATTGACCTTTTAGCTCCTGAAAGCTTTTTAATAGAAAAACTAAAAGCAATTGCTGCATTTTATGGCTTTGAAAAAAACAATTTCCTAAAAGAAGAATTAAATCTTTTTCTAAACTGCGTAAAAAAGATCAATTGGAACATTGTCGGATATGAGTTTTTAGAAAGCTACAAAACACTAATATTTGAAGGAAGTCAAGGAATACTGTTAGATATGAATCACGGTATATTTCCTAATGTAACTTATGCAAATACAACAAGTAAGAATGCAATTAAAATCTGTAATCATTTATCCATAAATGACATAGAAATATTTTATGTTACAAGGAGTTATGCCACTAGGCATGGACATGGATGGATGATAAATGAAGAAGACATTTACTTGACAAATAATGAAGAAGAAACATGCTTATTTAACGAATTTCAAAAAGGATTAAGGCTAGGTAAATTAAACAGTAGTCTTTTAATTCATGCGTTTAATATTGACAAAATATATTCACCAAAATCAAAGAATAATTTAGTGATAAGTTGTATGGATCAATATAGTCCCGAATTGGATTTCAAGAAATTGAAAAAAACATTCAGTAATATATATGGATCATTTTCACCTGATTCAAAAAGTTTTAAACAATTAAATTATTAACATGAACCCATTACTTTTAACAGATGGCTACAAAGTAGATCACAGAAGACAATACCCACAAAACACAAGCTTAGTATATTCTAACTGGACACCACGAAAAAGCAGAATAGAAGGCATAGATGAAGTGGTTTTCTTTGGACTGCAATACTTCATCAAAAAATATGTCATCGAAGAGTTTGAAAACAACTTCTTCAATAGACCAAAAGAAGAAGTAACCAAAGAGTATACTCGAAGGATCAACAACTACTTAGGAGAAAATGCGGTGGGCATTGCCCACATAGAAGCCTTGCACGACTTAGGTTATGTACCTATCAGCATCAAGGCATTGCCCGAAGGTGTTTCTGTGCCCATACGAGTACCTATGTTCACCCTATACAATACCAAAGAGGAGTTTTTCTGGTTGACAAATTACTTTGAAACGATCCTATCTACGACCATTTGGATGCCGTGTAACTCTGCTACCATTGCCAAGCAGTACAGACAAATCCTTGACAAGTATGCCGAAGAGACTTCTTCTGCCACGGACTTTGTAGATTGGCAAGGGCATGACTTTTCTATGAGAGGGATGGCAGGTTTGGAAGCCGCCATGATCTCTGGAGCAGGACACTTATTAAGCTTTACAGGAACAGACACCATTCCTTGTATCGACTTTTTAGAAAAATATTACAATGCAGATTCAGACAAAGAACTTATAGGTGGTTCGGTTGCAGCCACAGAACACTCTGTGATGTGTATGGGTACTACAGAAGGCGAATATGAAACCTTTAGAAGACTTATCCTTGAGGTATACCCCAAAGGTGTCGTTTCTATCGTTTCTGACACTTGGGATTTGTGGCAAGTATTGACAGACTACCTCCCACAGATCAAAGAAGAAATAGCTGCAAGGGAAGGAAAAGTAGTCATCCGTCCTGACAGTGGTGACCCTGTGGATATCATTTGTGGTAACCCTAAGGGTAAAAGCGAAGCTGAGATCAAAGGAGTAATTGAGTTGTTGTGGGACACCTTTGGAGGCACAACCAATGACAAAGGTTACAAAGAACTAATCCCTCAGATAGGTGCGATCTATGGCGACAGCATCACCCTAGAAAGAGCCACTCAGATTTGTGAACGACTCAAAGCAAAAGGTTTTGCTTCTACCAATGTGGTACTAGGCATAGGTTCTTACACCTATCAGTACAATACAAGAGATACTTTTGGCTTTGCCATGAAAGCTACCTACGGTGAAGTAGAAGGCGAAGGAAGAGAAATCTTCAAAGACCCTATTACGGACGATGGAACAAAAAAATCTGCCAAAGGACTGATGCAAGTAAAATTGGCTAATGGCAAATATATCTTGACAGATCAAGTAAGCTGGGAAGAAGAAGCCGACAGCGAATTCAAAGAGGTTTTTAGAGATGGGAAGCTATTGATTGATGACTCTTTGGCTGAAATAAGAAAAAGGGTTAGAAGCTGAAAGATTAAAGATTAAAGCTAATAAAATCACAAAAACCAAAAGTCAAAAAACAAACTTTTGGTTTTTGTCCTCTCTCTGAAAGATAGGTTTTCACTAAATACAGACTAATGTTTGGTTCAAAGCTTTTTCGACTTGAATACATGAATACACGAACACTTAAAAACTTAAAAGACATCATTGAGATAATCCAAGGAGATATTACAACATTGAATGTAGATGCCATCGTAAATGCTGCAAACAATGCTTTGATGGGAGGTGGAGGTGTAGATGGAGCTATTCACAGGGCAGCAGGATCAAAATTAAAAGATGAATGCAGAAGACTAAGAGGGTGCGAAACAGGAAAAGCAAAAATAACCAAGGCTTATGAACTTCCTGCAAAACACATTATTCATACCGTTGGTCCTGTATGGAACAATGGTACAGAATCAGAAGACCACTTATTGGCTTCTGCTTACTTGTCTTCTATGGAATTGGCTGAAAAGTATGCCCTCAAAAGCATTGCTTTTCCATCAATTAGTACTGGTGCATACCGTTTCCCTTTCGAAAAAGCCACTACCATTGCTCTTTGTAGCATAGGTGATTTCTTAATAGATTCTAAATGTATTGAAAAGGTATATATAGTCGCTTTTTTAGATAAAGATTATCAACGTATGCAAAAGCTTAGGGATAGGCTTTTGTCTTAGGTTTATAAAATTACTTACGGCTAAATGATAACTATTTTAAAAATGTAAGGCACCGGATTTTATTCCACGAAAGTGGAAAAAGTGATTAGTGATTAACGATTAATGGTTAATGGTTAATTGAATGATGGGTTATGTATTATGAG
>WTJX01000503.1 GCA_011524675.1 Cytophagales bacterium | reverse complement strand
GTCTACTGGATAACCAAGTAGGATTATTTTTCTTAACCAAGCACTTAAAAAGCAAAGCAAGAATACCCGGTATACAACTCCATGCCCAGCTCCATAAACGATCATGACCTAGCTCATCTTCACACAAGACGGCTAAAATATAGACCAAAACAGACAATAAAAAGGTGAAAAATGCCTCCGTTAAAGAGAAAGGGCCTATTAAGCCTCTTTCCTTTATATAAGGACTGTTAAGCAATGGGTACATGGTGCATCAATGTTTATCCCAATGAAAAAAATTGGGTGATCTTATCGTAAATGGAGGAGTAAGATGAAAAAATCACAATCGCGCCTACCCAGTTCAACAGCTCTTGAAAGATTAAACGACGATCGTGGCCAATATGGTATAAGTAACCAATTCGAAATATGCTGACTACAGCCAGCAACTTGGCTACCCCCTTAAGCAACGCTTCTGCGCTGCTGGTCCATTCTGTGAACAGTTGTACCAGATCCATCTCTTTACTTAGATTTAGATTTAGATTTTAGAGATCCCGTTTTATTCTTACTCCACCATTTTGTATTGTTATTCACTCTATAGTTTATCCCATGTAAATCGTTTACAGCAACATCCAAATCTTTTTCTAAGTTTTTTAAACCTTGCTTTAATGAAGGCATATCATATTCCAGATCATCAACACGATCACCTAGGTCGTTATGTAATCTATTAAACTCACTATCCAAGTTTTAAGCTGTAGATTGAATTTTATTTTCTAATTGTCCTATATCGTAGTTTCTCTGATTTCTTTCAGATTCAACACTTCTTTTAATCTCATTGAGATTAGTTTGCAGTTGATCTTCTTTGGCTTGTTGTTCGTTATACAGTTCCATAGTTTGGTTCTTTAATAGTCTAAGTGAACCTTGTAAATCTTCAAAAGATCCATGAATATCTTCCATACCAGGAATTTGACTACAAGATTGTAATGCATGATTAAATTCCCTGATTTTGCTTTCCAAATAGACTGTGTACTCCTTTCTACCTTTGGGATCTTTATTCGAAGAAATCGTATGAATATCCTTATGCCAATTGCACAACATCTTCGTGGTAATCATTCTTTTATCCATATTGCTTTTCGTTGTTTCAGCCAGTTGATCCATACAAGTAAGTGCACGATTGACTTGAACCGTGACAGGGGTATTTTCTCTTATATAATGCAATAGGTCAGTGAGCTGATGCTTTTCTTGGTCCCATTTTTCTTTTTTATCTGCCAATGCTCTGCATGGTTCTATTGGATTATTTTTGTAATCATCCATGACAGGTGCCCAAACCTCTTCTGCTTTTTCTTGCCATGAGGTAAGCTTTTGATCTAAGTTTTGCCACAAAAAAGAAGAAAGATCCATCACAACAGGAAGAGATGTTCTTCCATCTGGATAAGTCAACACCATCTCAATCTTAGGTCCTTCCTTCAGGATATAGGGCCAAGACTGCTGGTCAACAGGATCAAACTTGAGCACATTGTCCCCTGAACGAAGTTGGCTGCCTTCGGTCACTTCTGAGCCCATCGGGGTAAGCAGTCGACCTTTAAGCCCATCTGAAAAAGTAAGTTTCTGCACTATCCATGTTTGCGGATCTATATTGGGTGGAGGTGTGATGGTAAGATGAATTTGATCTGCATGTACAACAGGTTCTACTTGACAAGTCGGCCTCAATTGCTCTGCTTGAACTTGTTTGCGCATGTTTGAAAAAGAAATCGACAAATCTTGTAGGCCTTCTATGGATTGACAACGATCAAATAGAGGAATTTTTGCCTGTATGGATGTAGACAAAACCCCTACAATACAGCTGTTTTCTCGGCTATCTGGATAAGATATCATCTTATCCAACTGACTCTGGGAATTATGGAGCCATTCTGTGGCTACAAAACGTAGGTCAGTATAGGATTGAATTTCTTCGGCTAATTTATTAAGGCTTACAATCGTTCGCCCTGCTTGATCTGAAGCAATGGTATTGTATCTGAGATAACCCAAAATACCAAGCAGTTTTTTTTGCTTGGCATACCATATTTCTCTTTGGTTTGATCGGTCTCTTAAAGCTATCGCATGATCTATGCTATAATTTTCAACAAGCGGTGCATACAGGTTTTTCGCTTCTAAAGACAAACAAACCAATTGTTGTTGGATCGCCGAAACCAAAAAAGAAGAGAGATCTACTGATTGTACCACTTCCGTTTTTTCATCTGGATAAATAATTGAAAACTCGAGTTTGGGTGGACCCTGTATTTTGTCGATAAAACGATACAAGTCACCCAAAACAAACGTGAAATAGTTATTGCCCAATTGCAAAGTGCTTCTTTTGCCTACAGTGTTGCCTGTGGGATAGCGTAACTTTCCTTCTATGCCGCCTAACAAGGTGAAATCTTTCATCGTCCATTGGTCACTGGAGGTATGTTTGGGAGAGCTCACTTGTAAGTTGATGCTTTCTCGAACAATAACCGATGTTACTTTGAAATTGGGATCAGTGACTTCTAAGGGATCTTGAATAGCTACTTGCATAAGGTCTCCTTTGCTATTGCAAACCATCATACAAAGACCTATATTGCCTAGCTTGCCCTCTGGATCGAATACCAAAGAATTGCTGCCTACTTTAATAGGGGTACCATCCACTACCAATTTGCCATTTAACAATAGTTTACCGGTATCTAATTTGATTGACTGGATCTGGTAATGCAATCCTTTGCCTGCTTGATTTTCTGGATCAATCGAAAGACGAAAGTGACTTTTACGAAAAGGAAGTATAGGGGTATCGGTCACTTGTTTGCTTAAAGTGGCTGAAAAGGGGACTACTTGATGGTCTAAGACTTTTAATGAAAATGCAACTTCTTCGATTTTGCTTTGATTATTTACCTCAATATGAAGAGTATGGCTCCCTTCACTGCCTTTTTTCGGCAGATAAAAGAGTTGATTTTCCCCATAAGAGAGTGGCATCCCTACATAGACCGGCTTGGTACCCGATTTCCCTTGCCTGAAAAGCGTTCCTTCTCCGCCAGATACATTCCAACTGTTCAGGGTATACTTTTGTCGTGTAGCTAGGGAATTAGATGAATCGATTTTTAAACAAAAAGGCTGAGCTCCATCTTCTATATAGGCCAAATCACGATCTATCTCTATCGATGTAGTATAGGCAGGCGCATTGAGTTGTAAAGAGAAAGTGGCTGGTTTACCACCTTCTCGACCAAAATCAACGGTTAGAATGACAGCAGAAATATGGATCGTATGGCTTTGACAAGCATTATTTTGATCTGGAATATAGTAAAGATGCGTGATGCCTTTCTTCACCTTAATGCCTGTGGTAAAGGGCTTGGCTACCATCCAATTGCCCTCTTTGTCTTTTTCACGAAAAAAAAGCTTCCCATTGCCTCCTTCTACACGGATATCTTTGATTAAAAAATGGATCATTTCTTCTTTGACGCCATAGTCTTCCCATCGGTCTAAGGCATGGGGTTTATTGCTTTGGTTCCATGCCGTATCAAAGGAAATGGATAGCTCAAGCGGGACCTTTTCTAAAAGAATAGGAGACTGCTGGTCTGACAAGCCAAGGGTATAGTTATGTTTCGGAACCCAAGCAATGGGTGCAGCAAAATGGCGCATCAATTGCGTACAGGACAACTGTACACCAAATAACAATACATAGATCAGTAGCTTTTTCATCTTGTTCATACTTAAAATGCAATACCGAAGCCGGTAGAAAGTCGATAACTGAACCATGATTTGGCATGTAAAAAAGACAGGGGACAAGATGCCGTAAACAACAAAAGCAAAGCGTCCGTTAGATATTTTTCTAATTCTATGCCCAATTCAATCCCCATGTTGAGACGATCAGATCGAACTATATTTTTCCAAGAAATTTGACCACACTTATAGCTACCTTGACCACCCAGTAAAAAATTGACATAGGTCGACTCATAGCTATGCAATAAGTTGAAATGGTAGGTATTGGCAAAAAGAAATACGCTTTTATTGGTAAAACCTGCAGCAACTTTAGTATGAAGCGTGGGCGTAAAGTGGCTTACATAACGCAAATAGCCGCTATGTATATTGTGGCGCAAACCATACTTCATCTCTAAACCATGACACCCTCCAGTATGAATAGGCTTGGACAGACGATCGGGATAA
>WTJX01000735.1 GCA_011524675.1 Cytophagales bacterium | reverse complement strand
AATCTGGGCATTAAAGCGTCTATTCCGATACCCTTCATTGCCGATGCCTACCGTAGGCTAGGTGTATTTGGTGTGTTTTTGTTTACCGTCATGATCGCATTTTTTTACAATACGCTATTTCGTATCATCGCTAGCCAACAGAGCAACTGGCAGATTCCGCTGATGGCGTTGGTAGCCATCTCAGCGATCAAAATATATCCTTCCTCTGTCCTTGGTACGCTTTCATTTTTCTTTTATGTTATTTTTAAGTTGTTTATAATTGTATATTTGCTTTTTAAACGAAGAACGACATGACAGATTTTTTCGGCAATCGGTTGGTCAAAGGAAGCCTTGTTTTTTTGTCCTTAGCACTGAGTGCCTGTGTTTCTAACCAAAAGCTATCTTACCTCAACGGACAAAAAAGCATAGCAGATCATTTACCTCAAGAAGCCTATTTGATTGCTCCTCATGACCTCTTGTACATCACGGTGCATAGCCACTCAGAAGAGGTAAACCGTTACTTTGGTTTGTCCGATGCTCAGAGCCCTGCCAACTACCAAAACCTAGAGCAGTCGCCATCGCTCTACCTCAAAAGCTATAGCATAGATGAGGAAGGCAATGTAAACCTTCCCGTCATAGGCAAGCTATCAGTAGCAGGAAAAACCCTTGCTGCCACAGAAAAGAGCATACAAACGAAGGTAGATGCTTACTTTCATGGAAAACATCAAGTCATTGTAAAGCTTGCCAATAACAGCTTTACCCTACTGGGAGAGGTAAACAAGCAGGGAAAGTTTTATTTGCATCAAAACGAGTTGAATATACTCGAAGCTATAGGAATGGGGATGGGACTAACGACCTATGCAGATCACCAAAATATCAAGGTCATTCGCAAGCAAGAAGGACAAACACATACCTACAGCATAAACCTCAATAAACAGAACCCTAATGAATTTATAATTCACCCGAATGACATCATCTATGTCTCTCCCCTTGCCAAAGGGGCGCAAATGCAACTCAAAAACCCTACGGTCAGTGTGGTACTGAGTGGTTTTTCTACGTTACTCATCATGATAAGTTTACTTGTGCGCTAATGGAAAACACTGCCCTCCAAAAAAATATGGACTTTATCTTATTGCTATTGAAAGTATTGAAAAAGCATTTCAAAGCAATCATCCTCGTGAGCATACTTTCTTTTGCTACTGCTTATGTCATCGTTAGGCTGTCGCCAAGGTCGTACAATGTGTCCTCTACCTTGCTGGTCAATGAGGAAGAAAAAGGCTCTTTGGACAAAATATTTGGCAGCGAAACGCTTTCTATGAATTCGAGTCAAGTAGAAAACGAAATCATCTTGCTTAAATCCAAAAAGATCATTAGCAAAGCCATCAAAACGGCACAAGCCAATACGATTTATTATTATGAAAATAACCTTGGACTAGTACGTCAGTGCAAAACCTCACCTTTTAGGGTAGCTATAGCGTATGATAAGCCACAATTGCAAGAGCTAAAAATCAAAATAGAAATACAAGATCAAGACCGTTTTATACTCAGCTATGAAGCCGAAAACGCAAGTGTGGGCTATATAGATTCTACAAAAAGTATAAGCATAAGTAACACTTTTAGCCAGTCCCTACGTTTTGGAGAAAAACTAGAAAGTCCTTACCTCTCTTGTACTATTTACAAAAAAAATGCAGCTCAGCTAAGTACAGGGACATATTATATTTCCTTTACACCTACAGCCAAACTAGTCTATCAGGTGCAAGCTAAGCTCGCCGTATTGCGCTATAGTAATAAGTCATCTGTCATCAAAATAGTATTGAGTTATTTCAATACCGAGCAAGCCATCGCCTTGGTCAATGCGATCACTAAAAACTACGTGCACTATGATGTAGAAAACAAAAAAGATCAATTCAAAAGGAAAATAGCCTTTATAGACAATCGTATCAATGAGATCGTAACAGACTTACAATCCTCAGAATTGAGGTTGGAAAAGTTTCAGTCAAACAATAAGTCGATCAACATAGACTACACCTCCAAAAAGATGTATGACCTAATGATTGACAAGCAAACAGAAAAAGAGATACATCAGATCAAGCTGTCGTACTATGAGTACCTCAAAGAATATGTCAATACCAACCCTTCCGAAGAATTGGTTATTCCTTCTTTTGAAGGAACACAAGACGAGATACTCAACAAACAGGTACTAAGCTTGACAGAAGCGAATTTACAGCTCAAAGAAGCCGAAGCAAAGTATAGCAAGACCAACCCTATCTACATAGACTTAAAGCAAAAGGTGAGTAATATTTCCAAAAGCATCGACCGCATACTGACCAAATATATCGCTACTACAGAGCTACGCATCAAAGAGATAACGACTAGCATCCAAAAAGTAGAAAGTAAAGTACGGCAGTTGCCAAAGTTTCAGCGAGAGCTGCTCAACATCAAGCGTAAGTTTGATGTCAACAATGGTGTATATACCTTTTTGTTGGAAAGAAGAGCAGAAGCAAACATTCAGATGGCAGCGACTTTTTCAAACAAAGAGGTCATAGACCCTGCTAGCTTAGACAGTAGGCTCTATGTAAAACCAAATAAGAAATTGATTTTTGGCTTGTGCATGGTAGTAGGACTAAGTGCTTTGTTTGTCTTTATCTTTTTTAAGACCATCCTAAATCCTACCGTGCAAAGTGCTAAAGAGGTAAAAGATATCAGTACGCATATTCCTTTTCTTGGAGAGATTCCTAAGTGCGAAAAAGAAGACCTAATACAAGGAACAGAGTGGATCAACCCGAAATCCATGCTTTTTGAATCCCTTCGCCTCATTAGGCAAAATCTTAACTTTATGCTCATAGAAGATAAAAAAACATTGTTGGGTGTAACCTCATATATGCCTAAAGATGGAAAGTCTTTTATCTCCAAAAACATAGCTTTGGCGTATGCCCTTTATGACAAAAAAACACTTTGGGTCAACTGTGATTTGCGTAAAATACAAGAAAACGGAACGGCAAAAACAGGATTGAGTAATTATCTCTCTAAGCAATGCAGCCTCGAAGACATCATCCAACAAGACGAAACGGGATTATACACCATAGAAAATGGTCCTCTCCCGCCCAATCCTTCTGAGTTGTTAGAATCTGACGGCATGAGCCGATTTTTGGAAATCATCAAAAATGATTATGATATTGTTTTTCTTGACTTTCCTCCTGCGGCACTCATCTCCGATTGGAAAACACTTAATAGAAAACTAGACAGAACCCTCTACATCGTAAGGCATGAGCACTCACACATCAGTTCACTAGACATGCTCAAAAACATGGATCACTACAATGTATGTAGCGTCTATAATTATGCGGAAACACCTATCAGCAAAGCGTATGGCTATTACAATTACAAAAAGAACTAAGGATGAGCGAAAAGAAGAAAATCGTAGTTGTAGGTGAAGACAGCAAAGATATGCTGGAGTGGCATTTCTATATGACGCTAAACAAATTGGGTTATAGTACAGAGATCATTGATTATTACCCTTTCACGGGGCAACTCAGAAAAAACAGTTGGCGTTTCAAGCGTTACTTTTTTTACCCTAGCCTCTTTGGAAAGCTATTTCTACAGCAAATACGTAATATCAATCCCTCTTTGGTCATTGTGTGCTATCGTGATTTTCCTCCCCAGCTCGTAAGAAGCATTAAACAAGCAGGGGTTAAGATCATTCATATCAACCCAGATGCCCTAACGAACTTAAGAAAACAAGAAATCTTTGTAGAGGAGTACGACCATTACTTTGTGAAAAGTAATTATATGAAAGACTTTATCACGGATAAGCTCAACTTCAAGTGTAGTAAGTTTTTTGAAAGTTATAACCCTTCTTACCATATCTCGCCTTCCTACCAAGACAAAATAGAAGCCGAAAAAGAGGTGAAGCAAGAGGTACTCATGTATGGTAACTTTTATCCGTACAGGGTGAGGATGCTGCAAAAGCTCACTAGCGAAGGCTTGGAAGTAGCAGGTTACGGCGAACTAAGCGACTACTTTCCCGAAGAGTTAAAAAAGTATTTTAAAAACAAATTTATCAAAGGAAGGGAAAAGGCAAATATGATCTACGGCTCAAAGGTGGTGATGAATAACCTCAACTTTGCCGAAGTGGACTCTCTCAACAAGCGTTTCTTTGAAGTGATAGG